>DATIOB010000596.1:0-12624 GCA_035473605.1 Conexibacter sp. | reverse complement strand
CCTCCGGATGCGCGCTCAGCCGCGTCGTGACCTCGTCGAGCAGCGTCCCCGGCGCGAAGAACAGCTCGATCAGCGCCTCGGTGGCGGCGCCGAGCGCGCTGTGGTCGAGCACGGCGGTGAAGCCCTCGATCGCGCCGCTGGCGCGCAGCCGGTCGACGCGCCGCTTGACCGCCGGGGCGCTCAGCGAGACGCGCCGGCCGATGTCGCCGTAGGAACGGCGCGCATCGTCCACGAGCAGCGCAACGATCTGCCGATCAACTGGATCCATACGTTCGATTCTTGCAGCATGTCGAGCGATCGTGCCCTGGAATCTCCGCGGATGCGGGCGTACGGTGAAACGGAACGTTCGATCGCACACAAAGGAGTCCACGATGTCGTCTCACCGTCCCGCCTCGGCCCGGATCGTGTTCGACGAGGCCCACGGCGAGGCGTGGACCGTGCGACCGCAGCTGGCGCGCGCGCTCCAGCCCGCCCACCCGCAGGACTCCTCCTACGTCCGCGCCGCGGAGCTGCTGCGCGCGCACGACTTCGACGTCGCGGTGCACGAGCACGGCCCGCTGGACGCCGCTGCACTGACGAAGGCCGGCGCCGACGTCGTCGTGATCGCCCACCCCTCCGAGCCGGCCTGGGAGCAGGTCGTCCCCGGCGGCTCGCCCCGCTTCAGCGCCGCCGAGCTCGACGGGCTGGCGGCGTTCGTGGCGGGCGGCGGCGGCCTGATCGTGCTCGGCGAGCAGGAGCAGGAGAAGTACGGCAACAACGTCAACGAGCTGCTCGAGCGCTTCGGGATCGCGATCGAGAACCGCACGGTCTCCGACTGGGAGCGCCACGTCGAGAGCCCGCACTGGATCCTCGCCGACCTCCCGGGCCGCGGCGCGCACGGCGGCGGCGCCGCAACGACCGACGACGGCGTCGACCTGCTCGCGCGCGTCCACGACGCCTGCTTCTACCGCGCGACGACGCTTGCGCTCACCAACGGCGCGCAGGTGCTCGCGCGCACCTCGGAGAGCGCCTCCCAGCCGCACGCCCCGCTCGTCGCGGTCGAGCGCCACGGCGCCGGCCGCGTCGTCGTGCTCGGCGACTCCGACCTCTTCGGCGACGACTGCATCGACGCCTTCGACCACGCCGACCTGTGGCTCAACCTCGTCCACTGGGCGGCCGCCGGCGCCTTCGCCGCGCCGCTCCCGCGCGACCCGCGCGCGACCGCCGCCCACGACGACCCGCATTGGCGCACGCTCAAGCGTGAGGTCGACGCGCTGCGCCTGCAGCAGCGCGCCGACGGCAGCGTCGACCTCGACGCGCACGACCCCCAGGCGCTGCGCGCACGCGTGAAGACGATCGCCGCCGCGCTCGACGGCCTCGCGCCGCGCTTCCCGCACCAGGCCGGCTACATCGCCGCAGCGAAGGACGACCTCGCCGCCTGGGCCGACGACGGCTTCGGGCTGCCCGACTTCACCGCCGCGCTCGCCGCCTTCCGCCCCGACCAGCGGCGCGAGGACGGCATCCAGCACCTCGTGCTGTTCCCGATGTACAAGCAGAACGGCTCGCGCGACAAGGTCTTCGAGGCGCTGATCGTCGGCGTGCCGTGGCCGCAGTGGCTGGCCGAGCTGGAGCGCGACCGCTACGACAACGCGAAGTTCGTCCCGGTCACGCTGATCGACAACACCGCCGGCTACGACTCCGACTGCGCCGTCCTCTTCCCCGAGACGGTTTCGGTCAAGGGCAAGCCGGTCAACGAGTTCGGCGGCATCTTCTGCGACCGCGAGGCCGAGCGCTTCCGCCGCACCTCCAGCCAGGCGGCCGCGCTGCTGCGGCTGAACCTGCCACCGGACGCCGCTGCGCTGCTCGTCAGCGAACGGCTCTCGCGCGACGCCTTCGAGCTGTGGGACCTCGTCCACGACCGCGCGCACAGCCACGGCGACCTGCCGTTCGACCCGTTCATGATCCGCCAGCGGATGCCCTACTGGATGTACGCGCTGGAGGAGCTGCGCTGCGACCTGACCGCCTTCGGCGAGGCGGTGACGCTGGAGCGCGAGGGGTTCGCCTTCGCCCGTCACGTGCAGTACGCGATCCTCTTCGACCGCCTCTTCCGCTTCCCCGTCACCGGCCCGCGAGTGCGCAACTACGACGGCCTCGGCGGCCAGCTGCTGTTCGGCTACCTGCACGGCACCCGCCGGCTTCACTGGACCGACAACCGCCTGACGATCGACTGGGAGCGGGTCGCCGACGGCGTGCTGGAGCTGCGCGAGCAGGTCGAGGCGCTCTACCGCGCCGGCATCCAGCGGACGAAGCTCGCGCACTGGGCGGCCGCGCACGACCTCGTCGCCGCGCACGTGCCGCCGGCGTCCGGCTCGCGCTGGGCGGCGCCGGTGCGCGCCTTCGAGGAGGCGGCCGATCTGCGACCGTACGTGGACGAGGTGCTCGACGACGAGTTCCCGCTCTCGCTCTTCTACGCGTCGCTGCAGGCGAAGCTCGCGGCCGACGCTCCCAAGGAGGCCGTGCCCGCATGACATCCGCCGCACCGCTGCAAGGCCGCGTCGTCGCACTCGCCGGCGCGGGCGGGTCGCTCGGCCCGATCGTCGCCCGCGCGCTCGCCGCCGCCGGCGCCACCGTCGCGCTCGCCGACCGCACGCAGGACCACCTCGACCCGCTCGTCGCCGAGCTGGGCCTGCCGGCCGAGCGCGTCGACGCGCGTGCGCTCGACCTGCTCGACGCCGAGCAGACGAACGCCTGGGCGGCGCATCTGGACGAGCGCTTCGGCCGCGTCGACGGGCTCGTCCACGCGGTCGGCGGCTGGCGCGGCGGCAAGCCGATTGCGGAGGCGCCGCAGGAGGACTGGAGCTTCCTCGAAGGGCTCCTGATCCGCACGACGCAGAACACGTCGCGCGCCTTCCACGGCGCGCTGAGCGCCTCCGGTCGCGGCCGCTTCGTGCTCGTCTCCGCCAAGCAGGCGGTCCGACCGACCGGTTCCAACGCCGCCTACGCCGCCGCGAAGGCGGCCGCGGAGGCGTGGACCTACGCGCTCGCGGAGGAGTTCGGCGCGGCCAGATCGGGCGCGACCGCCAACGTCGTCGCAATCGCCGCGCTCGTCACGCCCAGAATGCGCGCCGAGTCGCCGGAGAAGGAGTTCCTCACCTTCACCGACGCCGACGAGGTCGCCGCCGCGATCGCCTACCTGCTGAGCGACGCGGCGCGCAAGGTCAACGGCCAGCGGCTCGCGCTCTACGACGCGACGACGTGAGCACGTTCGCGAGCGACAACTACGCCGGCGCCCACCCGGCGGTGCTGGAGGCGATCGGCGCCGCCAACGACGGCCACGCCGTCGCGTACGGCGCCGACCCCTGGAGCGAGCGCGCCGAGGCGCTGATCAGACGCGAGCTGGGCGAGCAGGCGCAGGCCTTCTTCGTCTTCAACGGGACCGGCGCCAACGTGCTCGCGCTGCGCGCCGCCTGCTCGCCGTGGGGCGCGGTGATCTGCTCGCAGACGGCGCACCTCAACGCCGACGAGACGGGCGCGCCCGAGCGCGTCGCCGGCGTCAAGCTGCTGACCACCCCGACGGCGGACGGCAAGCTCGTCCCCGCCGACGTCGCGCGCCTGACCGACCGCCTCGGCGACGAGCACCAGGCGCAGGCGCAGCTCGTCTCGATCGCGCAGTCGAGCGAGCTGGGGACCGTCTACAGCCCGACCGAGATCCGCGCGCTCGCCGACGCCGCGCACGAGCGCGGGCTGCTGCTGCACATGGACGGCGCCCGCCTGCCGATGGCGGCCGCCGGGCTCGGCGTGCCGCTGCGCGCGATCACGACCGACGCCGGCGTCGACCTGCTGTCGTTCGGCGCGACGAAGGTCGGCGCGCTGGGGGCCGAGGCGGTCGTCATATTGAGAGCCGACGCGGGCCTCGCCGACGGCATGCCGTACCTGCGCAAGCAGTCGCTCCAGCTCGCCTCAAAGGGGCGCTTCCTCGCCGCGCAGTTCGTCGCGCTGCTGGAGGACAGGCTGTGGGAGCGGCTCGCCTCGCACGCCAACGCGATGGCGGCGCGGCTGGCCGAGGCGGTGCGCGCGACGCCCGGCGTCGAGATCACGCAGGCGGTGCAGGGCAACGCGGTCTTCGCGAAGCTGCCGGCGGCGGCGACCGCGCGGCTGCAGGAGCGCTTCCGCTTCTACACCTGGGACGCGCACACGGGCGAGGTGCGCTGGATGTGCGCCTGGGACACGACGCCGGAGGAGGTCGACGCCTTCGCGGCGGCGATTGAGCAAGAGGTCGCCGCCGCAGCGGCGTAGCGCTGGCAGACTCCCCGCCATGCGCTGTCTCTACGTCGATCTCGACGGCACCCTGCTGGGCCGCGGCGCGTCGCTGCTGAGCGACGCCGACGGCAACTTCTCCACCGCCGCGGTGCGCGCGCTCGAGGCCTGCCACCGCGCCGGCGTCGAGGTCGTCATCTACACCGGCCGGCGCGAGACGCAGGTGAGAGAGGACGCGCGCCTGATCGGCCAGACCGCCTACATCTTCGAGGCCGGCTCGGGCCTCGTCGTCGACGGCGAGCTGGAGTGGCTGACCGGGGGTCTGGAGCCGATCGACGGCAAGACGATCCACGACCAGATCACCGACTGCGGCGCGCCCGCGCTGCTGCTGGAGCGCTTCCCGAGCCAGCTCGAGTACCACGAGCCGTGGCACGTCAACCGCGAGGTCTCGCATCTCTTCCGCGGACTCGTCGACGCCTTCGAGGTCGACGAGCTGCTGAGAGCGGCCGGCCACGACCACCTCCGCCTCGTCGACAACGGCACCGTCCACTCGCGCTCCGACGCGCTCGCCGGCCTGCCGCAGGTGCGCGCCTACCACCTCGTGCCGCGCGCGGCCTCGAAGGCCGGCGCCGTCGCCCGCCACATGCAGATCCGCGGCTACACGGCGCAGGAGTGCATCGCCGTCGGCGACTCGCGCGAGGACCTCGGCGCGGCCGCCGCCGTCGGGACCTTCTGGTTCGTCGCCAACGCGCTGGAGAAGGACCCGACGCTGCGCGAGGCGATCAAGGGCAGAGCGAACGTGCGCGTCGCCGAGGGCCGCAACGGCGAGGGCGTCTACGAGGCGGTCGTGACGACGCTCGCCGCGCGCGGCGGCTGAGCGCGCTCCTCACTTCCCGTCGCGCAGCTTCTTCAGGCGCACGAAGCCGTTCCATCTGATCTCGCAGTCGACGGTGTCCGAGAGCCGCCACTGCATGTCGATCGGCAGCTTGATCCAGCGGCGCGTGAACTCGATCTCCTTGTAGAACATCACGTCGGCGTCGAACAGCTGGCCGTTGCCGCAGCTGGGGTAGTGCGTCGTCTCGTGGCGGCAGCCCCAGCCCGGCGTCATCAGGCCGTAGCGGATCGCGATGCGGTCGCGCTTGGGGTAGATCATCAGCTTCAGGTCGTTGACGGCGAACGGTCTGGCGTAGCTGCAGTCGGTCACCTCGCCGTTGTCCTCGTATCTCGCCGACGAGGTCGTTCTCCACGTCACCGGCTTGACCGCCGTCAGCACGTACTCGCCGTGCAGCAGGAAGCGGCCGCCGACCTCGCTCAGCTCTCTTCTGAAGATCGGCCCCTGCTCGGTCCGCTGCTTCGGCGAGACGACCGCCGTCGTGACCGCCTCGAAGCGGAAGTCGGCGTCGTCGGGGGCGCGCGCCGTCAGCGTCCCGGAGAGCTGGATGCCGTCGAACTCGTACTCGATCCCGTCGAGCTGCCCGAACGGCCGCGCCGCGCCCGCCCCTCTTCTGCTGCTCGGGACGCAGCCGCTCGCTCTTCTCGATCTCGATCTCGCTCTCGCCTCTGTGCAGGGCGGCTTTCTCGTGGCGGCGGAGGCGGGGACGACGGCGGCCGTCAGCGACAGCAGCAGCGCGGCGAGCAGCAGGGCGAGCGATCGGAGCATGCCGTCAGCGTGGACTGCGCGGCGGGCGCCGTCATCGGACGGATGGTGTGAGCGTCTCTGACCAACGGCAGAGGAGCCGCCGACTACTCCGGTGCTTCGCGCAGATCCTCGCCGCGCCTGAGCCAGCCTCTGATGCGCGTCGCGGCGCGGCCGAACGCGCCGCGCGGAACCGCTCTCGCCGGCCGCCAGCGGGCCGGCGGCGGGACGGTCGCGCGCACCAGCGCGACCCATTCGGTCAGCGGCAGCTCACCGCCGATCAGGCGCGCGAGCGCGCTTGTCACCGGTGCTTCGACGCCGGCGCGGGCGAGCGCGTGCGCCAGCAGCGGGACCGACTCCAGCGCCTCGACCGCCTGGCCGATCCGCTCCGGGATCTGCTGCGCCGGCACGCCCTCGGCGAGCAGCTCGCCGGCGCGGCGGTTGCGGCTCTGCGGGGCGAGCGCGGTCGCGACGAGGTCGCCGGTGCCGGCGAGGCCGATCATCGACTCCGGTCGCGCGCCCTGGCGCTCGGCGTAGCGCCAGACCTCGGCGAAGATGTGGCCGGCGGCGGCGCCGGCGGCGTTGAGGCCCTGCGCCTCGGTCGCGCCGGCGGCGAGCGCGGCGGCGTTCTTGGCGGCGCCGGCCAGCTCGACGCCGACCGGGTCGTCGGACTGCTCGCAGACGACCCCGGCGCGGATGAAGACCGAGGCGATCACGCTCGCGAGCGCCTCGTCGGTCGCGGCGGCGACGAGGCCGGCGCCTTCGCGCACCATCTCCTGCGCGTGCGCGGGGCCGCCGACGCAGGCGACGCGCTCGGCGCCGAAACGCTCGCGCAGCAGCACCGTCGGCGCCGTCCCGGCCGGCGGCACGAGCCCCTTCGTCAGCGATACGATCGAGGCGCGGCGGCTGAGGCCGGCCTGCTCGAGCCCGGCGATCACCGCCTCCAGCTGCGCGGAGGGGATCGCGAGGAAGACGAACTCGGCCCGTCCGAGGCCGGCGGCGGCCGGCTCGATCCGCAGCTCCTTCGGCAGCTCGACGCCAGGCAGGTAGGCGGCGTTCTCGCGGCTGGCGTTGAGCTGCTCGGCCTGCGCGGCGGTGCGCGTCTGCAGGGTCGTGCGCAGGCCGCCGCGCGCCAGCAGGACGGCGACCGCCGTCCCGAACGACCCGGCGCCGACGACGACCGCGCGACGCAGCGCGGGCGGGACCGGGATCTGAGGACGCGGGAGCGGTGGCACGAAGCGGCGAGCGTAGCGCTCAGCCGGCGTCGAGGTCCTGCACCTCGACGATCACGATGTCGCCGCCGACGACGTCGGTGCGGAAGCGCGGGTGGCCTCTGACCATGATCGTCTGCGGGTCGTCGCGGTCATACAGCACGCGCACCGGCTCGCCCGGCGCCAGCCCGTGCAGCGTGTAGCGGTTCATGTACTGGCGGTGGACGGTCCGCGCGGTCGCGCCGTCGGGCAGCGCGAGGTCGAGCGTGAACTCGATCTCTCTCGCGACCTCTTGACGGATGCTGCCGGTCTCGCGCATCGCGACGATCGTCGCGCGACCGCCGACGCCGCGCTTGGCGAGCGCGGCGGCCAGCTCCTTCTCCGGGTTCGGCTTGCGACTGAAGAGCCCCATCGCGCCAGCCTAACGGCCTCAGACCAGCTCGGCCAGCGCGCGCCCGGCCGCTTCCAGCTCGTCGAGCGTGCCGGCCTCCAGCACCGCCTGGAGGTCGAGGATCCGCCCGCCGAAGGGGTCGAGCGTGCGGCCGCCGACGACGGCGAAGCAGGGCACGCCGCTCTGCCGCGCGCGCGTCGCCAGCTCGCCCGGCGCCTTGCCCGCGAGCGTGCGCAGGTCGAGCAGCCCCTCGCCGACGACGACCGCGCGCGCCGCCTTCATGCGCGCGTCGCCGTCGAGCACGTCGAGCACGAACGACGCGCCCGACTCCAGCCGTGCGTCGCAGGCCTGCGCGAGCGCGCCCGCGAGCCCGTCGGCGCTGGCGCCCCAGGCGACCCCGCCGGCCGGGGTGCGCACGTCGCACAGCACGACGATCCGCGGCTCGATCCCGCCGCCGGAGGCGATCGCCTCGACCGCGCCCTCGCCGCCGTCGGCGCAGCGCAGGTCCCCGGCGGCGACCAACAGCACCTCGGCGCCGGTCCGCGCGGCCGCCAGCAGCAGCTCGCCGGCCGCGGCGCTCGATGCCGGCACCGCGTCGGAGTCGCCGCCGCCGAGCACGCCGCCCAGCTCGACGATCGCGGTGCCGCCCTCCTCGATCAGGCCGATCCCGACCGGCCGGCCGCCGACCTCGACGGCGGCCGTCTCGCCGCCGAGCGCGGGCAGCAGCACCTCGAGCGTGCCGGCGCCGCCGTCAGCGAGCGGGCAGAGGTCGACCTCCCAGCCGCCGGCCTCCAGGCCGCGGCCGAGTGCCGCCGCGACCTGCGTCGCGCGCAGGCCGGCGGAGCGGAAGGGGGCGGGGGCGACGAGGACCGGGCCGGACATCGGCGCCGGATCCTACGGCGCCGCGGTTCTAGCCGCATACGTAGATGCCGGCGACGTTGGTGACCGATCTCGAGGAGCCGGCCGAGGTCCAGCCGCCGGCGGAGATTCTCGTTCGGACGGTGTACGTGCCTATCAGCGAGATCGCGGGGAGCGCGTAGCTGGTCGCCGTCGAGTTGACGACTCTGCCGTCGGGCTGGGTCACGTCGTAGGAGACGGTCGCGCCGCTCGGCGGCGTCACGGCGTCCCACACGATCGTCCCTCTCAGCAGCCCGAGTCCGCTGCATCTGACGTTCGCCGGCGTCGGCACCGTGTACGACGAGAAGCCGGTCGTGACCGCGACGGCCGCGAGGAAGGCGGCCGAGGCCGGCGCCGCCGCCCACAGGGCGGCTGCGAGCGCGGCGGCTGTCAGGCGCGCGGTCAGGAGGCCTCCTGGGCCGGCGAGCCGGTCCGCTTGCCTCCTCTGCGGCGCCGGTCGACCAGCCACGCGAGCGCGACGGCGCTCGTCAGCACTCCGAGCCAGTACTCGACCCAGGGGCTGTCGATCCACTCGATCGGCTGCCCCAGCCATGGCACGACGACGACCGGCCGCTCGACCTTCGTGACCGTCAGCGGCGGATCGGCCTCTCTGTTGCGGTCGCCCTTGACGACCAGGGTGACCGCGCCGCCGCCGGCCGCTCTGAGCGACTGCACGCGGTGCATGATGCGCTTGCCGTCGCTGCGGCGGACGGCGACCACCTCGCCGACTCTGACCGTCTCGGCCGGCACGAGCCGCACGACGGCGACCGTCCCGACCGGCAGCTCGGGGCGCATCGAGCCGGTCTTGATCACGAGCGGCTGCGCCCCGGTCGCGATCGCGAACGCCGTCAACGCCAGACAGGCCGCCCCGAAGATCGCGACGGCCCAGCTCAGCAGGCGCAGCAGCCGGCGCTCAGGTCGTGGCCGTGAAGGTGAAGGTGGCATTCGAGGTCAGGCCCTGGAGCGAGTTGTCGGCGGCGCTCGGCAGCTCGACGCGGTAGCAGAGGAACTCGCTCGCGGCCGCGGCCAGCGGACGAGCTGCGATCGCCGCGCTGCCGAGCCCCGCGGCCTCGCCGTGGACGACCGTTCTCGACGCGTTGTACTCGGTCGACGTGCAGGTCCCGCTCGGCACGACCTTGATCCCGACGACGAGCGCGCTGGCCAGTGGCGCGCTGCCCGTCACCGCCGTTCTCATCGAGTAGTTGAAGTCGGAGGTGCCGGAGTTGGTGATTCTCAGCGGCGCGAATCTGACGGTGCCGGGGATCATGCCGGTCGTCGTCAGCGACGTGAAGGCGACCGTCCCGGTCTGGTCGTTGGCTCTGATCTGCACGGTGCCGGTCGAGAAGCTCGTCGTCACGTCGACCGAGTCCGTGAAGGCGGCGTAGGCGCCGAGCCAAGAGAGCCCGACCAGCGGACCGATTGCCAGCAACGCCCGCACGCGGCGCGACGAGGGGAACTTCATTCCGACACCTCCCGAGTGTCTTGAAAGACCGAACAGAGGTGGTATCGGCAGTTGACTCAAAAACATTTGCGGCGGTCAGACGATCACCAAGCAATGGGGAAGTTTGATGCACCTTCTGCAAGTAGATTGGCGCAGGTCCGCTCTTGCGCCGATGGGTAGGCTCCCTGCGATGGCGCGCGAGTACACGACGGTCGAGGCGGCGGGGATGGAGCTGAGAGTCTCCAGTCCGAGCAAGCTCTACTTTCCGGACGCCGGACACACGAAGCTCGACCTGATCGAGTACTACCTCGCCGTCGCGGACGCGGCGCTGATCCACCTGCGCGAGCGGCCGACGGTGCTGAAGCGGTTCGTCGACGGCGTCAGCGGCGAGCCGTTCTTCCAGAAGCGCGTTCCCGACAGAGCGCCGCCGTGGCTGCAGACGGCGACCGTCAGATTCCCGAGCGGGCGCGAGGCGCGCGAGCTGACGCCGGTCGACGCCGCGCACCTGACCTGGGCCAACAACCTCGGCGTGATCGACTTCAACCCGTGGCCGGTGCGGCGCGCTGACCTCGACCATCCCGACGAGCTGCGCGTCGACCTCGACCCGACGCCCGAGGCGAGCTGGGACGACGTCCGCAGGGTCGCGCTCGTCTGCGGCGACGTGCTGCGCGACCACGGCCTCGTCGGCTTCCCGAAGACCTCCGGCTCGCGCGGGATCCACATCAACGTCCGCATCAGAGCCGAGCACGACTTCACCGGCGTCCGCCGCGCCGCGCTGGCGCTCGCGCGCGAGGTCGAGCGGCGCGTCCCCGACCTCGCCACCAGCAAGTGGTGGAAGGAGGAGGGCCACGGCGTCTTCGTCGACTACAACCAGAACGCGCGCGACCGCACCGTCGCCTCCGCCTGGTCGGTCCGCCCGACCGCCGACGCGCGCGTCTCGATGCCGCTGAGATGGGACCAGGTCGCCGCCGTCGAGCCGGCCGACTTCACGCTCGCGACGGTGCCGGCGCTGCTGGCGCGCGACGGTGACCCGCACGCCGAGATCGACGCCCACGTCGGCTCGCTCGAACAGCTGCTGGAGCTGTCGCGCCGCGATGAGGAGGAGGGCCTCGGCGACGCGCCGTGGCCGCCGAACTTCGCCAAGCAGGCGGGCGAGCCGAAGCGCGTCCAGCCGAGCCGCGCGCGCAGAGACGACGGGTAGCCCGGCCTCCGGGAGATCCCGGAGGCCTCTGCGGATCATCCCGTCTGGTGGGGCGGTCGCCGGTGACGCACCATCGTCGCCATGCCCAAGCCCCGCCTCGCGGCGCTGGTGGTCGCGACGTTCGCGCTCGCCGCCGTCGCGCTCAACGCCGTCCTCTCGGCGACCACCGCCGACCCGCGTCTGGCCGGCGGCGGCCCGATCCCGCGCGGCCTGCCGCCGCACTCCGCCGCGATCGTCGCGGACGCCGCCGACGGCACGATCCTCTACGCCGACCACGACCGCCGCTCGCTCCCCGTCGCGAGCACGACGAAGCTGATGACCGCGCTCGTCGCGCTCGAGCGCCTGCCGCTCGACACCGTCCTCACCGCGCCGGCGTACGTCTCCGAAGGCGACGAGTCGACGATCGGCCTGCAGGCCGGGGAGCAGATGAGCGTGGGCGACCTGCTGCGCGGCCTGCTGGTGGCGAGCGGCAACGACGCGGCGCACGCGCTCGCGGTCGGCGCCGCCGGCTCCGAGCCGGCCTTCGTCGCGCTGATGAACGAGCGGGCGCGCGCGCTCGGGATGCGCGACACGCACTACGCCGACGCCAGCGGGCTCGATCCCTCCAGCCGCTCCAGCGCCGCCGACCTCGTCGCCGTCACGCGCGCGCTGCGCGGCCATCGGTTCTTCCGCGCGACGGTCGCGGCGCGCACCGTCGTGCTGAGCAGCGGCGCCTGGAAGCGGACGCTCCACAGCACCAACGACCTGCTCGGCGGCGCGCTCGCGGTCGACGGCGTCAAGACCGGGCACACGCGCGCCGCCGGATACGTGCTGGTCGGCTCGGTGACGCGGCCCGGTCGCGCGGTCGTCGCGGTCGTGCTCGGGGCGCGCAGCGAGCGCGATCGCGACGAGGCGACCGCGCGGCTGCTGCGCTACGGCCTGCGGCGGCTGCGATGAGCGGCGGCGCGCCGAGCGGCGGAGCCGGTGCGGCTCCGGGAGATCCCGTAGACGGGACCGGTGCGATCCCGGATTGCCCCGGCCCCCGGCCGCCCGCCACAATGGAGCAGGTGTCCGCAGGTCCGTCCCACCCCGGCGCGCCGCTGCCGCAGCCGCTGCGGCGGGCGCGCGACGACCGCTGGCTCGGCGGCGTCTGCCGCGGGATGGCGAACCGCTGGTCGACGCCGGTCGGGCAGCTGCGCGCGCTGTTCGCCGTCGCGACGCTGTTCGGCGGGCTCGGGCTGCTCGCGTACGCCGCCTGCTGGCTGGTGCTGCCGACCGACGCCGAGGAGGACAGCCCGTCGCTGCTGCGCGCGCTCGCCTCGGTCGCGCTGCTGGCGGCCGCCGCGGCCGGGCTCGCGACGATCGCGCTCATCGCGGCGGCCGCGACGCTGTTCGGCTTCGGCTGGGCCGTGGTCGTCGCGATCGGCGCCTTCCTCGCCGGCGCGCTCGTGCTGCTGCCGACCGCGAAGCCGGCGTGGGTGCTGCCGCCGCTGATCGCCGCGGCGCTGCCGGCGATCGCCGTCGCCGCCAGCGGCGCCGAGCTGATGCCGCAGGCGGGTCTGCGCACCGAGCGCCCGCAGCGCGCCGACGAGATCCCGCGCGACGGCTACCGGACCGGGCTCGGCGACCTCT
>DATIOB010000595.1:0-9439 GCA_035473605.1 Conexibacter sp. | reverse complement strand
GCCAACTACTTCGGCCCCGACTCCTTCACGTACACCATCTCCGACGGCAACGGCGGCAGCGACACCGCGACGCTCACCGTCACGGTCACGGGCGGCAACGACAGACCCGACGCCGACGACGACGCCTACAGCACCGACGAGGACACGACGGTGGGCGACGCCGCCCCGGGCGTGCTCGCCAACGACAGAGACCTCGACGGCGACACGCTGACCGTCGACCAGGTCGACGGCAGCGCCGGCAACGTCGGCAGAGCGACCGCGACCGCCAGAGGCGGGAGCGTCACGATCGGCGCCGACGGCTCGCTCAGCTACAGCCCCAACGGCGCCTTCGACGCGCTCAGAGCGGGTGAGAGAGCGACCGACACGGTCACCTACCGCGCCAGCGACGCCAGAGCGACCGACAGCGCCACGATCACGTTCACGATCACGGGCGCCAACGACGCGCCGGTCGCCGCCGACGACGCTATGAGAACCGACGAGAGCACCCCGCTCACCGTCGCCGCCGGCAGCGGCGTGCTCGCCAACGACGTCGACGCCGAGGGCGACGCGCTCACGGTCACCGAGGTCGACGGCAGCGCAGCCAACGTCGGCACGCCGTTCGCGGCGGCCTCCGGCGCGCTCGTCACGATCAACGCCGACGGCTCGCTCAGCTACGACCCGAACGGCAGATTCGAGTCGCTCAGAGCGGGCGCCAGAGTCGACGACACCGTCACGTACAGCGTCGAGGATCCCAGCGGCGCCAGTGACGTCGCGACGGTCAGATTCACGATCGAGGGTCTCAACGACAGACCCGACGCGATCGACGACAGCTACGCGACCGACGAGGACACGGTCCTGACCGTGCCCGCCGGCGGCGTGCTCACCAACGACAGCGACCCCGACACGGGCGACGTGCTCGCGGTCGACCAGGTCGACGGCAGCGGCGCGAGAGTCGGCAGCGCCTTCACGACCGCCAGAGGGGCGACCGTCAGAGTCAACGCCGACGGCTCGCTCAGCTACGACCCCAACGGCCAGTTCGACGCGCTCAGACCCGGTGACAGAGTCACGGACTCGATCACCTATCGCGCGAGCGACGGCAGCCTCGCCGACACCGCGACGATCACGTTCACGATCAGCGGCGTCAACGACGCGCCGAGAGCGGTCGACGAGAGCTACGACGGCGTCGGCAACACGCGCCTGGTCGTCAGCGACCCGATCCCGGCCGGTGAGGCCGGCAAGGCGCTGACCGGCAGCGTGCAGAGCAACGACAGAGATCCCGACAACCTCGACGGCGAGCTGTCGATCGTCGTCGAGAGAGTGGCCAGCAGACTGGGCGGCTCCGCCACGATCGACAGCGACGGCACGTTCACCTACATCCCGCCGACCGGCACGACCGCCACCGACGACTCGTTCGACTACAGAGTCACCGACGGCGACAGAACCGACGTCGGCACGGTCACGATCAGACTCGCCAACCGCGTCTGGTACGTCGACAACACCGAGGCGGCCGGCGGCACGGGCCGCTCGAGCGACGCCTTCGACACGCTCGCGGAGGCGACCGCCGCCTCCGGCTCCGGTGACACGATCTTCGTGCACACCGGCAGCGGCACGACCGGCCAGAACGCCGGCGCGACGCTCGACGCGAACGAGCGCCTGATCGGCGAAGCGGTCGACCTCGTCGTCAGAGGCGACCAGCTCTACGACGGCGCCAGCGCCAGACGGCCGTCGATCGGCAACGCCGCCGGAGCGGGCGTGACGCTCGCCACCGGCAGCACCGTGCAGGGCCTCGCGATCAGCGCCGCCGGCGGCGCGGCGATCTCCGGCAGAGCGGGGACCGCCGCATCGACGATCAACGACGTGAGACTGACCGGCAGCGGCGGCGGCCTCGCGCTGAGCGGGACGAGCGGAGCGTTCGACGTCTCCGAGACGACGATCGACACGACCGGCGGCACCGGCCTCGCGGCCAGCAGCGCCGGCACGCTCAACCTCACGAGCGCCGGGACGATCTCCGTCAGAGCGAGCGGCGGCCGCGCGGTCGACGTCTCCGGGACGGCGCTCTCCGGCACGCTCGACACCGTCACGGCGACGAGCACGTCGGCCGGCGGCGTCGCGCTGCAGAACACGACCGGCTCGATCGCGTTCGGCGACGTGACGGTCAGCGCCAGCGGCGGCACCGGCTTCCTCGCCGACAGCGTCGCCGGGCTGAGCGTGCCGGCGGCGGGGACGGTCGACGTCGCCAACTCCGGCGGCACGGCGGTCGCGATCCGCAACAACACGGCGCCGAGCGTCACGTTCGACACCGTCAGCGCGACCGGGGCCGGCTCGACCGGCGTCGACGTCTCCGGCAACAGAGGCGGCGGGACGACGACGTTCAGCGGCCCCGTGACGGCGACGACGACGACCGCGACCGGCGTCGGCCTCACCAGCAACGGCGGTCACGCGATCGCGTTCACCGGCGGCAGCACGGCGATCACGACCACCAGCGGCCGCGGCTTCGACGCGACCGGCGGCGGCACCGTGTCGGTCACCGGCAGCGGCAACAGAATCGCGTCGACCACCGGCACGCCGCTGCGGATCGCCAACACGACGATCGCCGCCGCCGACGCGACCTTCCAGTCGGTCGCGGCCAACGGCGCCGGCAACGGCATCGTGCTCGACACGACCGGCGCGACCGGCAACCTCGCCGTGACCGGCAGCGGCGGCGCCGGCAGCGGCGGCACGATCCAGAACATCAGAGGCGCCGACGGCACCACGCAGGGCATCGGCGTCTACCTCAACAGCACCAGCGGCACGACGCTCAGATCGCTGAGCCTCTCCAACAACGACGGCTGGGCGATCCGCGGCACGACGGTCGACGGCTTCAGCCTCGACGCCTCGACCGTCGCCGGCAGCAACGGCACCAACGACGGCCTCGACGAGGGCAGCATCTCGTTCACCGGCCTGACGGGCACGTCGGGGATCACCAACTCCGCCGTCTCCGGCGGCCTCGAGGACAACATCGACGTCGACACCAGCAGCGGCGCGCTCAACCTCACGCTCGACACCAACGACATCGGCGCCAACAGCGCCTCGCTCGGCGGCAACGGCGTGCTGGTCTACGCGAGACAGACCGCCAACGCGAGAACGACGGTCAACAACACGCAGTTCAGATCCTCACGCGAGGATCTCTTCCAGCACGTCGTGACCGACACCGCGACCAGCGACATCACGTTCACGGGCAACACGCTCGCCAACGGCCAGGCGTCGAAGGTCTCCGGCAACGCCGGCGCGGTCATCCAAGCGGGCGGCAGCGGCGCCGGCGCGAACCTCACCTACCGCATCACCGGCAACAGAGTCAGCGGCGGCGACAACGGCATCTTCGTCCAGAAGGCCGTCGGCGTCGCCTCCGTCAGAGGCCGGATCGTCAACAACCAGGTCGGCCTCGCCGGCGTCCCCGACTCGGGCGCGCTGGCCGGCTCCGGCATCGTCGTCGAGTCGCGCGGGCAGGGCACGCACGTCTCGCGGATCGACGGCAACACCGTCCGCCAGTACCGCCAGGACGGCATCAGCACGGTCAACGGCGAAGACGGCGCCGCCGACAACGGCGTCGTCAACGTGCAGCTGACGGTGGTCAACAACACGGTCACCGAGCCCGCGATAGCGAGAACGCTGACCGGCTTCCGCAACGAGGCGGCCGACCCGGCCGCGACGGTCGACGAGTGCCTCGACCTCAGCGGCAACGTCGTCACCGGAGCGGGTCCGTTCGGCAGCGACCTGCGCATACTGTTCGACTTCCCGCAGAACACGATCCGCCTGCCCGGCTATGCCGGCGGCTCGGCCGACACCACGGCGGTGACGGCCTACTTCAACGGGCGCAACACGTCGAGCAGAACGGTCGCCGGGCATCCCGGCTCCGGCCCCGGCTACGTCAACGGCGGCGCCGGCTGCACGCAGCCGCCGGCCTGACGGTCCGCTGCGCCACCAGACGCCGGTTCTCGAACGGCGCCGCTCTCCGGAGCGGCGCCGTTCGCCGTTCAGGGGCGGCGCGCACGCCTCCGTCGCGCTAGCGTGGAGCGGATGCGCCGCCTGCTGCCCGCCTCCACCCTCGCCGCCGGCCTCGGCCTGACGCTGGGCGTGCTCGCGAGCGACGCTGCGGCGCAGACGCCGGCACCGCCCCCGGCGCCCGTCGACTGGCAGCTCGACCAGGCCGGACGCGATCCGCTCGCGCTCGACCTGACGGCCTTCGGCAGCAGCTCCTGCCTGCCGGGGTCGCTCAGCGCGACGGTCGTCGAGGCCGGTGCGCGGATCGAGATCACCGTCCGCTCGGCGCCGACCGCCGAGGTCTGCACCGCCGACTACGCTCCCGTGCCGCTGACGGTGCGGCTGTCGGCGCCGGTCCGCGGGCGGATCGTCGTCGGCCCGCGCCGGCTGCGGCGCGACCCGCTCGCGGGCGGCCCGCCGGCGAGCGGCCGCCGGCCGGTCCCGCGCGTGACCGGCCTCGCGCCGGCCGACGCGGTCGCGGTCGTGCGACGCCACGGGCTGCGCCCCCAGGTCGAGCGTGTCGCCGACCTGCGCACGCGCCCGCGCGTCGTCGGCCAGACGCCGGCCTCAGGCCGTCGCACGTCGGCGCGCGCGACCGTCACGCTGTTCGTCAGCCGCTGAGCGCGGGCCGACACCGCCGAGCGGCGGTGCGCCACGGCGGCACCTCACCGCTCACCCTTGCGCCACACATTTCTGACCATTGTTTCGATGCGCACGATGGTGCTTGACAGCGCAATCCTCGGTTGACATGCTAAATAAAGTTCGATCTTTAAATAATTAGAGATCGGACAAGGCGCGCCTGCATGGCGAATGGGCAGAGAGATGCTCAATAACTACAAACATGTTCACCATTCGATGAGGGGGACCATCGTGTTGGATACTGATGGCCGCGCGGGCTCATGCCCGCTGTGGTCGCACCTGCGCCGAGCCGTATCGCTCGCGGCGCTGCTGACAGTCATGCTCGCTGCAGCATCGGCGCCGGCCTCCGCCGACTGCACCACCGGCGGCAGCAGCTGCCTGCCGGCGAACGGCTACATAAACCACGACATATGGAACTGCGGAGCGATCAACGCCGGCGCGAGATGCTTCTACGCGGGCGGGTCGAGACTCGACTGGGGCTGGGGTTCGGCCTCCGACGACGGCACACCTGACGCCGTCGTCTGCGTCACCGGCACCGGCTACTTCTCCGCCTGCGCAGGCGACCTCGCGCGTGCCTGCTTCAGAGCGAATTGCGACGACCAGGACTCGTTCTCGTTCACGTTGTTCGTCGAGCACACGTACGGATCGGCGCGAACGATCTCCGGACACGGATACTGGTGAGGGGATGACGATGCAACCGAAGCGAACCTTCGCACGCCTGCTCGTGCTCGGCGGCTGCGCGACCGCCGTCACGACCGCAGCGCTGACCGCGACAGCGCCTGCCGATCCCGCGCCCACCGTGGGCACGCGGCAGGTGTCCCCGCCGCCGCTCGTCGGTCCCGCGCCCGCGGTCGACGCCGCGGCGTGGCGCGCGCTCGCACGTGAGCAGCTGCACACGCTCGCCGAGCCGCGCGATGCCGTCGCGGACGCCGTCCCCGCCCGCATCCGCAGACAGCCGCTGTTCGCCGACGCGATCGTCGACCTCGGCGCCGCGCGGGAGGTCGCGGCCGCCGGCGAGGAGCCGGCCTGGATCGCGCCGACGGCCGACGGCACGGCCGTCTGCGCGGTGCGCTCCGGCGCGCTCGCCTGCCCGTCGGTCGCGCGCCTGACGGTGACCGGGCTGTCGCCCGGGATCCTCGGCCGCGTCGGCGAGCCGTTCCACGTCTGGGGGATCGCCGGTGACGACACCAGCTCGATCGTGTTGATCGAAGCCGACGGGACGAGAGTCCCCGTGTCGGTGACCGACAACTTCTTCGACGTCGAGACCGACGACTGGCCCAGAGGGCTGACGTGGATCGGTCCCAGCGGCCCTGAGTCGTTCACGTACCCGTCCTTCTCCGGTGGTTGGTGACGCATCGGTGACCGATCCCGGCCGGCCCCTCCCCGGGGCCGGCCGGGATCTTCCCCTTACCCGTCCTGGCCCGGCAGCTCGTAAGGTCTGAACCCGCAGCTCGGGGCGACGCACAACGGCCCCGCCTGCTCCCGCGTGACGGTGCCGTCGGCGAGCGTCGTCACGACGGTCACGTCGATCTCGCGCGTGCCGTCGGCGATCGCGTCGGCCGGCAGCGCGACGGCGAAGGAGCGCAGCTCGAGCGCGTCGCCGACCTGCTCCAGCAGCCGTCTGCCCTCGGGCAGGATGTCCGCCTCGGGCGGTCGTCTGATCGTCGCGCGCAGCCCCCGCGCCGACAGCTCGGCGCGATGGGCGCGGCCGTCGAGCTCGACCGTCAGTTCGCGCGCGTTCGCCTCGACCTCGCCGACGAGCAGGTAGGAGCGCTCGTCGCCGCGCACGGCGGCGACCGGCCCGATCGACAGCAGCGGCCCGTCGACCAGGTCGGTCACGATCGCCAGCGGGCTGCGCCCGACCGCCGCCGGCACCCGCCCGACCTTGCTGTCGGGCAGGGCGGCGAGCACGATCCACGCGTCCTGCGATCTGTACATCGTCACGGTCCAGGGGCCGCCCGCGGCGTCGTCGAGCGCGAGTCTCACCGGCCGCTCCCCGACGCGCAGCGCGAAGCTGTCGGAGCCGCCGTCGCTGCCCTGCAGCAGCTCGGCGATCGGCGTGTCGGTCACGGCCGCGACGCCGCCGCCGGCGACCACCGCGACGCCGAAGACGGCGCCGCCGAATATCCCGAGCGTGCGGCGCCGGCGACGGCGCGCATTGCTGCGGCGGATCGCCACCAGCAGCTCACGCTCGATCCTGTCGAGCACTTCGGTCATCTTCTGCCCTCCCGCAGGCTTCCGCCGATGCGCGCGAGTCCTCGGCTCACGCGTTGGCGGATCAGTGCCTCGCTCACATCCTGCTCGCGGGCGATCTCGTCGTAGTCGCGCTCGTCGACGACCCGTGCGAGCACGGCGGCACGCTGCTCGGGGGGAAGGTCGTCGACGAGCGCAGTCAAGGGGTTTCCCTGCAACATCGCGCTGAGGCGCGTCTCAGCGCGCTCCAGCTCCTCGTCCTGGAATTCGATTCGCGGAATGCCGAGCCGGGCGCGTGCCGCCAGCGCCCGTCGCTGCTTGCGCCGGCTCATCGCCAGCAGGTTGTTGGCGATGCCGAACAGCCACGCCCGCGCCGGCTCTCTCCGCGGCTTGTAGCGGCGGCGCCCCGCGAAGGCGCCGGCGAAGACGTCGGCGGTCAGGTCGGCCGCCGTCTCGACGTCGCCGGTGCGCTGGCGCAGATAGGCGAGAACGGCCTCCGCGTGGCGACGATAGAAGACGGCGAAGGCATCCGCGTCATGCACGGATGCCTTCAGCAGCTCGTCGTCGCTCCGGGAGTCGGCCATCTAGGAGATACCTTGCCGATGGCTCCGAGCTGTGACAGCCGCACCATCATCCGGTGCGGCGCGTGGCGGTCCCGCGCTACGGCGTGCCGCCGCCTCCTCCGCCACCGTCGCCGCCCTGCCCCGCGACCGCGGCGACGTAGTCGGAGACCGCTCTGATCTCCTCCGCCGACAGCCGCCCGCCGAAGGCCGGCATCCCGCCGCCGCCGTTGGTGACCTTCTCGTCGACGGTCGCGGCGTCCGGTCTGACGTCGTCGAGGTTCGGGCCGACGGTGCCGCTCGCGCCGGCGTCCGCGAGCGTGTGGCAGCCCGCGCACTGCTGCTCGAAGATCGCTCTGCCGGCGGCCACGTCGACGGCGCCGCCGCCTCCGGAGGTGTCACCGCCGCCCTCCTCTCTTCTCTCCTCCGCGCCGCCGCCCTGCTCGGTGCTCTCGCCGCCCTCCGCTCTTCTCTCGGCTTCCCCGCCGGTCGGCTGCGCCTCGCCGCCGCCCTCCTCGGCTCTCCCGGTCGCGCCGATCCGGTAGGCGATGATCTGCGCCTGCTGCCCTCTGCCCTGCGGGAAGCTGGCGGCGGTCAGCAGCGTGTCGCCGGCGATCGCGACGGTCGCGTTGGTGCCTGCCGGCATTCTCTCCTGCCAGACGACCTCGCCGGTGGCGGTGTCGAGCGCCCACAGCGTGCCGTCGAAGGTCGTCGTGAAGACGAGGCTGCCGACGACGGTCGCCGCGCCGTACGGCGGCGTCGCGAATCTGTGGGCCCACTTCTGCTCGCCGGTCTCGACGTCGAGCGCGACCATCTGCCCTCTGCCGCCGGCGATGTCGAGTCTGGTTCTCTCCTGCGTCTCGAAGCGCGTCGGCAGGTCGACGACCGGCGCGAAGACGACGCCGTCGTCGACGGCCATCTGCGTCTCGACGCCGCCGAGCACGCCGGGGTAGACGGTCACCGGCGTCTCCAGCATCTCGTATCTGCCCGCGAGCGCCAGCTCGTTGTCTCTGTCGTGGCCGTTGTGGATGCCGACGCTTCTGCTCCACAGTCTGTCGCCGTTGTCGGCGTCGAAGGCGTAGACGTAACCGCCCTTGCCGGACGACAGCACGATTCTTCTGCCGCCGGCCTCGGTCAGCACCGGCGGCAGGTGCAGATCCCAGTCGTAGAGGTCGTGCGGCAGCACCTGCTGGTACCACTCGATCTCACCGGAGGAGGCGTCGAGCTTGACGAGCGAGTTGGTGAAGAGGTTCGGGCCGGGCCGGCTCTGCCCCCACGGGAACTCCTCGGTGCCGGGCCACGGCGCCGGGTTGGCGACGTCGACGTAGATCTTGCCCTCGTCGTCGAAGGCCGGCGGGTGCCAGAGCCCGCCGCCGGAGTTGATGTCGACGTGTCTGGCGTCCCACAGCGTCGTCGGGACGGTGTAGAAGCTCCACACTCTGCGGCCGGTCTCGCCGTCGAGCGCCCACAGGATGCCGACGCCGTCGCCTCTGTAGAAGCCTCTCGCGTTGCCAGGGACGGTCGAGATGTAGACGATGCCGTCCATGTAGCCGGGCGCCATGTCGACGCCCTCTCTCTCGTTGCGCGTCAGTCTCAGCAGCCACAGCTCTCTGCCGGTCGCCTGGTCGAGCGCGAAGGCCGAGTCGCCGGTGCCGCCGTAGACGCGGCCGTCGCCGACGGCGAGCCCGTTGGGGCCGACGGTCGGCGAGTCGTATCGCTTCTCCCACTTGACCGCGCCGCTTCTGAGGTCGATCGCCTGGACGTTGGAGGAGAGGTCCTGCGTGTAGACGGTGTCGTCGACGACGATCGGCGTCGAGGCGTAGCCGCCGAAGGTCCCGGCGGCGGTGATCGGGACCGTCCAGGCGACGCCCAGTCTGCTGACCGTCGAGGAGTTGATCGGCCCGTCGGCCCTGCGCGTGTTGCCGACGTCGCCGTTGGGGTAGGCCCAGGTACCGGTCTCGCTCGTGCCGCTGCCGCCGGCGACGAACGTCGTGCTGCTGGCCGTCGTGTCGTCGTCTCCCCCGCACCCGGCGACGAGCAGCAGCGCC
>DATIOB010000594.1:0-10070 GCA_035473605.1 Conexibacter sp. | reverse complement strand
CCGTCCCGGACAACCAAAGGTTGCGCCGGAGCTTGCAGCGAGCCGGGTTCAGTGGCTCGGGCCGTCGGCGGTCGCGGCGGGCGGCCGCGACTCCTCGGCGAGCGAGGTGATCGTCAGATTGCCACGCGCGGCGTCTTCAAGCACTCCCGTGGCCTCCTCGGACGACCGCGCGTACAGCTCGACGAGCAGGTGGACGACGATCTGGTCGTCGTCGTGCTTGTGGAAGCGCACGTGGGTGAAGAACTCGCGCGTGCCGTGGTCGCCGAAGGCGGCGTACGACAGCGCGTCGCCGGCTTCGGGCCCGGAGCAGGTCTCGACGTCGTCGGCGTCGACCGTGACGGTGCACGAGGCGACCCACGGCGTGCCCGCGACCATCCGCTCCCAGCGATCCTCGATCGGCTCCACCCGTCCGTTGTGGAACCCGAGGTGCGGCTGGTCGTGCATGCAGTCGAGGCACTGGACGACGGCCTCCTGCATCTCGTCGACGACCTCCGCGCGCTCGCCCGTCGTCGGGTCGATGCGATGGATGCCCTCGTAGTGGACCTGGACCTCGAGATTCTGCGACCAGCAGCGGTAGCAGCGAAGCCAGCTCCGGACGGTCTCCTGATCTGTGGAACCTTCCATTCCGGAGGATTCTATTCTCCCCGGTGCGGCGGGAGCACCCGCCCTGGACCGGGAGCGCCGATTTGGGCGATCGAGACGGACCGATCGGGGTCGTGCTGGCGGGCGGAAGCGGCCGCCGGATCGGCGGTGGGAAGGCGATCGTGGAGTTGCACGGGCGCCCGCTCGTGAGCTATCCGGTCGGTGTCCTGCAGGCGGCGCTGGGCCGCGTCGCCGTCGTCGCGAAGGCCGACACGGAGCTGCCGCCGCTGCCCGGCGTCGAGATCTGGACCGAGCCCGAGCACCCGCGCCACCCGCTGACGGGGATCGTGCACGCGCTCGCCGGGGCGGAGGGCCGCGCGGTCGTCGTCGCCGCCGCCGACATGCCGTTCCTGACCGAGCAGCTCGTGCGCCGCGTCGCGACCGCGGAGGCCGGCGGGCGCCCGGCGGTCGTGCCGCGCGCCGGAGGCCGCGTGCAGCCGCTGCTGGCCCGCTACGAGCCGTCCGCGCTGCCGCTGCTGCTCGCCGCGCGCGACGCGCCGGCGGTGCGGCCGCTGACGGCGGTCGTCGAGCAGCTGGAGCCGCTGCTGCTGGAGGTCGACGGCGACGCCGAGGCGTTCTTCAACGTCAACCTGCCGGAGGACCTGCTGACGGCGACGGCGATGATGGACCGGACCGACTGAGCTTCGCGAGGATTCGGCGGTGCCCGACCACGCCGACGAGCCCGAGCGGCAGCGGCAGCCAGTACGAGAACAGCCGGTAGGCGAACGTCGCGAGGACCGCGTTGCCGGCCGAGACGCCGGCGAGCGTCAGCATGCCGGTCAGGCCGGCCTCGACGAAGCCGAGACCGCCCGGCGTCAACGGGATCTGCGCCAGCACCTGCGCGGTGCAGAAGGCGAGCAGCACGAGGCCGGGGCTGGGGGAGGCGTTGACGGCCGCGAGCGCCGCCAGCAGCGTCGCGAAGTCGAACGCCCAGCGCCCGACGGTCGCCGCCAGCGCCCGCTTCCAGCGCGGACCGAAGGTCGCGAGGATGCGGTCGCGCTCGCGCAGCAGCCGCTGCGGCAGGCCGCTGAGGGGCGGCGCGTCGCGCCTGGCGCGGTTGCGCAGCCGCTGGATCGTGTGGCCGATCCAGACGAGCAGCTTGTCGCCGCCGAGCATGATGCTGCCGAGGACCGCCAGCACGGCGAAGACGATGATGCCGATCGCCGCCACCTCGATCAGGTTCTCGTCGACGCCGCCGCGCAGCAGCGTCGGGACCGCCAGCACCGGCAGCGCCAGCACCATCGCGAAGGTGAAGAGGTTGACGACCGTCAGGCCGCCGACCGCCTTCTCTCTGTCGACGCCGGCCTGCACGAGCATTCTGTACTGCAGCGCGGCGCCGAGCGCGCCGCCGCCGGGCGCGATCTTCGCGAGCGCGTTGCCGGCCAGCTGCGAGGTGATCACCGGCGCGATCGGCACCGGCCGCAGCGCCAGCTGCTGCAGGAACCAGAGGCAGCCGAGCGAGCAGCCCTGCAGCACCAGCATCGCCAGCAGCCACGTCCACTGGAAGCGCTGCACGTCTCTCCAGGAGCCGAGCGTGTCGAGCAGGCTCGGCGCGACGAGGTAGAGCGATATGCCGGTGACGAACAGCCACGCGCCGGTCTGCATCAGCTTGCGCCGGCGCGACGCCTCCTCCTCGGGCGAGGGAACGGCGTCGAACTCGCCGGTGACCTCGACGCGCTCCTCGATCGCTCTCTCGAGGCGCTCGCCGAGATGGGGATGTGGGCGTGGACGGGGATTCACGACGACAGAAGCATCACAGGGTCTCAGGCGGCCGGCACCGACGGCGCGTCGGATAGCCTGCTCTGGATGCGTCCCACTCACTCGTCATCGCTGGCGCTGGCATGCGCCGCGCTGCTCCTGCTCGCCGGCTGCGGCTCCGGCGACGAGGGCGGCGGAGCGACCTCGCCGAACGCGAGACCGGCCCCCGCCTCCTCGCCGCAGATCGCCTCCGCGGCCGACCCGGTCGCCTCCGAGTTCCCGCAGCCGGAGGGACGCACGCTGCAGCAGCTCGCCGACACGCTCGCGCCCGGTCCCGAGGTCGGCCTCGCGTCGTCGGTCTACACGCCCGGGATCAACCGCCTCGCCTTCGGCCTGATCGACGGCGACAACAAGTTCGTCTACGGCAGAACGGCTGTCTACGTCGCGCGCAGACCGACGGCGGAGGCGAGCGGGCCGTTCCCGGCGCCGGCCGACTCGCTCGAGGTGCGGACCGCCTTCCGCAGCCAGACGAGCAACTCGACCCCCGGCGAGCTGAAGGCGATCTACCACGCCGAGGTCGACCTGCCGAAGCCCGGCCGCTGGTTCATCCTCACCGTGACGAGACTGGGCGACAGACTGTACGGCGCGACCGCCGACGTGAACGTCAGCGCCAGAACGGCGATCCCCGGCGTCGGCGACCCGGCCCCGAAGGTCGAGACCCCGACGCTCGCCTCGGCCGGCAACGACGTCGCGAAGATCGACACGCGCCAGCCGCCGAGCGAGATGCACAGAGAGGATCTGCGCGACGTTCTCGGCAGAAAGCCGGTCGCGCTGCTGTTCGCGACCCCGGCGCTGTGCCAGTCGCGCGTCTGCGGGCCGGTCGCCGACATCGGCGCCCAGCTGCAGGCCGCCTACGGCGACCAGGTCGAGTTCATCCACAACGAGGTCTACGTCGACAACGACCCGAGAGCGGGCCTGCGCCCGCAGCTCAGAGCGTTCGGCCTCCAGACGGAGCCGTGGCTGTTCACGATCGACGCCGACGGCAGAGTCGCCGCGCGGCTGGAGGGCGCCTTCGGGATCGACGAGTACCGCGACGCGGTCGAAGCGGCATTGCAGGGAGCCACGCCGCAGGCCAGCGGCGGCTGAGCAAAGCCGCGCGATCAGAGGGGCCGACGCGAGCGGCAGCCAGTAGCGGAGCCGCTAGCCGCCGATCGCGCTCATCGAGCGCGCGGGCTGCACGAAGCCGGCGTCGTTGACTCTGTGCTTCAGCTCCTTGCGCCAGACGGCGTCGCGGATCACTTCGATCAGCTCGTCGTCTGAGGCGCCGGCCCGCAGCGGGTCGCGCAGGCTCGTCTCGTTGTGCGAGAAGAGGCAGGTGCGGAGGTTGCCGTCGGCGGTCACGCGGATGCGGTTGCAGTCGCCGCAGAACGGCTCCGAGACGGGGTTGATGAAGCCGATCCGGCCCTGGCCGTCGGCGAAGCGGTAGACGCGCGCGGTCGCGCTCGGCTCGCGCGGCTCGGCCTCCAGCGGGTGGACGGCGTGGATGATCGCGCGCACCTCCTCGCCGGTCAGCACCTGGTCGCGCGACCACGTGTGGTCGGCGTCGAGCGGCATGAACTCGATGAAGCGGACCTCGTACGGGTTGCGGCGCGCGAACTCGGCGAAGGGGATCGCCTCCTGCTCGGTGAAGTCGCGCAGCGCGACCGCGTTGACCTTGATCGGATGGGCCTCCGGATGGGCGGCGAGCGCCTCCAGCCCGGCGAGCACGCGCGGCAGCGCGTCGCGCCGCGTCATCTCGAAGAAGCGGTCGCGCTGGAGCGAGTCGATCGAGACGTTGAAGCGGTTGACGCCGGCCGCCACGAGCGCGGCGGCGTCGCGCTCCAGCAGGTAGCCGTTGGTCGTCACCGACAGGTCGCGCACGCCGTCGAGCGCGGCGAGCATCTCGACCAGCTTGGGGAAGTCGCGCCGCACCAGCGGCTCGCCGCCGGTCAGCCGCACGTCATGCACGCCGAGCTCGCTCAGCAGCCGCACGATCCGCGTGATCTCCTCGAAGCGCAGCACGTCGGAGCGCTCCAGCCACGGCAGCCCGTCGGCCGGCATGCAGTACTGGCAGCGGAAGTTGCAGCGATCGGTGACGGAGATCCGCACGTCGCCGATCAGCCGGCCATGTCCGTCCCGCAGCGGTTCGCGCATCGACACAGGGTATCGGCGGCGGGACGGAGCGACGAGTCGGCCGTGCCTCAGCCGGTCGCGAACAGCTCGCGCGCCCGCTGCACGACCAGCTGCGGCCGCTCCTCGGGCAGGAAGTGGCCGGTGTCGGGGACCCACTCGATCTCCAGGTGCGGCGCGTGTCTGCGGTGCTCGTCGTCGCGCGCGCCCTGCAGGATCGGATCTCTTCTGCCCCACAGCAGCCGCGTCGGGGTGCTGAGCGGGCGGTCGTGGAAGCCGCCGGAGGCGAGCGGCTTCAGCTCGTGCAGCAGGAAGGAGCGGTAGTACTGCGCGCTCGCGAGCGCGTGCTCGGGCTGCTTGAGCACATCGACGAACTGCGCCAGCTCGTAGTCGCTGTAGCGGCCGTGGCTGCGGGCGGAGATCAGCACCTTCTTCGTGAACTCGCCGTGGCGCATCAGGCCCTGGCCGATCCCCGGCGCGGCGAGCGCGGCCTGGTACCAGAGCGCTGAGAGCCGCTTCAGCGACGGCCGCTCGGCCGGCCCCCAGAGGTGCGGGATCGAGCAGCCGAGGAAGTGGTTGATCCGCTCCGGCGCCGTCAGGCAGATCAGGAAGCCGGTGAAGGCGCCCCAGTCGTGGCCGATCAGGTCCACCCTGTCGAGCCCGAGCGCGTCGAGCAGGGCGATGTTGTCGTCGGCCATCTCCTGCTTGACGTAGCCGCGTCTGGGCGCGTCGCTCCAGCCGAGGCCGCGCAGGTCGGGCGCGATCACGCGGTGGTCTCTGGCCAGCTCGACCATGATCTCGCGCCACATCCACCAGTGCTGCGGCCAGCCGTGCAGCAGCAGGATCGGCGGCGGTGACGGTCGCTCTGACGTCGGCGCCGTCGAACGTCCGCGCGAACGCTCTGCCGTCTCGCGTCAGCTTCACCGTCGCGATCGCGGCGATGCGGCCGGCGGGGACCGTCACACGGCCGTTGCCGAGTCTGACCGCCAGCGGACGCGGGCCGTTGCCGACGACCATGCCGCTCAGCGCGACCTTCGCCGTGCAGGCGCCCCGCAGGTCGCCATGGCGCTGCACGCGCAGCGCGAGCGTGCCGCCGCCGCTGCCGCGCACCAGCTTCGACGCGCGCACGCGGCAGTCCGACGGCGGCGGGGTCGGCTTGCGGCAGCCGTCGCTGCCGCCCTGCCCGCCGGCGCGGGGCGCTCTGCGCGCCTTCAGGAACGCCTCGAAGCGGGTCGGCTCGGCGGTCATCACGCCGTCGACGCACAGGTCGAGCAGCCTGCCGTAGACGGCGTCGTTCTCCTCCGACTTGTCGAGCCAGACGTGGACCGCGACGCCCGCGGCGTGCGCCTTCGCGACCCGCTCGGGCGTGACGATCTCGAACTCCGCTCCGCCGATCGAGTAGGTGATCGGGATCTGCACCGCCTTCGTCCCGGGCGGCGCCGGCGACCCGCCGAGCAGGAAGCCGGAGACGCCGTCGATGCCGGGAGCGACGTCGATCCGCGGCGCCGCCTCGTGGAAGCGGTCGACGGCCTCCTGGTCGAAGGAGACGACGATCACGTCGCTGCGGCCGGCCCGCTTCAGGTAGGTGGCGAGCAGGTCGCCGACGCGCAGCTTCTCCTCCTGCGTCTTGCCCTTGATCTCGATGTTGACCGGGACGTCGGGGAAGGCGGCGAAGACCTCGGCGAGCGTCGGGATGCGGAAGTCGTCGGCCTCGAAGCCGGCCGGCGGCCGCTTCTTGCCGGTGCGCACGCCGCGGTACGGGTAGGCGGACGCCGGCCGGCCGGGGACGGCGTTCTCGCCGGGGACGAAGTTGTGCGCGGCGTCGAAGCGGCGCAGCTGCGCGAGCGTCAGCGCCGCGACGCGGCCCTTGCCGTTGGTCGTGCGGTCGATCGTGTCGTCGTGGATCGCGACCAGCTGACCGTCCTTCGACGCGTGCACGTCGAGCTCGATCATGTCGCCGCCCTTCGACAGCCCGTCGTGGTAGCCGAACAGGGTGTTCGACGGCGTCTCGTTCTCGCCGCCCTGATGGATCTGGTTCAGCACCCGCAGGCCGAGCCACTGGTTGGTTGCCGCGCTCGCGGTGGCCGGCAGCACGCAGGCCGCGGCCGTCGCGACGAGCAGCCCGAGGACGTGCCTTCCTCGTGTCACCTGTCGATCTCCTCCGGTGAAAGTGACGATGGGAGCGTGACTGTAACGGCGCGCCGCGGGCGGCAGCCGTGAGCGAACGGTGAAGGCGGCTTGAGTGGCGCGTGGGCGCTCGCTATAAACCGTGTCATGTCTCTGCGCGCGCTCGGCGTCGCACTGGTTGGCGTCGCCCTCGTGCCCGCCACCGCGAACGCGACCTCCAGAAAGGCGGCGTCGACGCCGCGGAACCCGGGGGTCCAGCTGACGTGGCCGTCGAGAGCGAGACGGGTGACGCTCGCGCCCGGCAGCACGGTGCGGGTGTCGGTCAGATCACTGCGGAGAGGGTCGCTCCCGGTCGTCGTGGCGCTGGCCCGCACCGATCTCTCCAGAGCGCGCGTGGTCAAGCAGCGCCGGCTGCGCGGCGGCGCGTTCGCGGTGCGGCTGCCGGCCGCTGCGAGCGCCCGCTACCTGCTGAGCGCGCGCGTCGGCAGACGGACGCTGCGCCGCCTGACGATCGTGACGCCGCCGCCGGCCGCGAAGGCGCCCGCACCCGCGCCCGTGCCGCCGCCGGCGCCCGGCCCGCAGCTCTGCCCGCCTGTCGCGCCGCGGCTGGCGAGCGGCACGCTGACCGGCGACCGCACGACGATGACCGTGGGCGAGACGCTCGACCTGACCTTCCTCAACAGCGGCCCGACCTGCCTGCAGGGCGGCTACGGCTACGGCGTCGAGCGCTTCTCCGACGGCGCGTGGCGGCCGATCGACCTGGGTCTGGCGGTCCCCGCGGTCCTGATCCAGCTGGAGCCGGGCAGATCGTTTTCCCAGCGGTTCAGCGCCGACGATCCGTCGAGAGTGCCGCCGGGCCGCTACCGCCTGACGACCCGGTGGCACGCTCCGGCAGAGCCGCGCCCGGGCGTCGCCGTCGTCAACACGTGGGAGTTCAACCTGCTGCCGGCCGGCCCGCTCCCGTCGCCCGATCGCTGTGGCGATGCGCCAGACAGCGATGGCAGAGCGACCGTCGCGCTTGACAGATCGACCGTCACGCCGGGCGAGCAGCTCGCGCTGACGATCGGCAACAGCGGCTCGATCTGCCTCGTCGGCGACGACCAGCGCTACTCGCTCCACCGCCTCGCGGACGGCTACCGCGCCCCGGTCGATCTCGCGTTCCCGCAGCAGCCGTACAGAACGTTCCGCTACGAGCCGGGCGCCAGACGGACCTTCACGGTGACGCTGCCCGACGCGGCGAGACTGCCGCTCGGTCGCTACGTGCTCAGCTATCCGATCTGGGTGCCGCCGGCGACCGACGCGATCACCGGCCTCAACGCCGAGATCGAGTTCGACGTCGTCGCGCCGCCCGACTGACCGGCTCAGGCGGGCGCGCCGCCGCCCGCCCCCGCGGCGCGCTCGGCGAGCGCCCGCTCCAGCGACGGCACGTCGAGCCCCGGCTCCTGCGTCGCCAGCCACTTCTCGGCGGCGCGGCGGCCGCCGAGCGCGCGCAGGCCGCGCGCGCCGTGCTCCTCGACGAAGTCGGCGAGCGCGTGCAGGCGGCGGGCGCTCAGGCGCCGCGCCGTCACGTCGGTCGCGGCGCGGTGGGCGTCGAGCGCGTCGAGCAGTCTGTCGATCCCCTGCGCCGGCGGCAGCGAGCTGACGGCGACGACGGCGGTCTCGCGCGCGCCGAGCGAGCGCAGCGCGGCGTGCAGGTCGCGACGGGCGCGAACGGCGACCTGGCCGAGATCGGCCTTCGTCACGATCAGCACGTCCGGGATCTCCATGATCCCGCTCTTGATGAACTGCAGCGCGTCGCCGGAGCCGGGCTGCACGACGACCGCGACGGTGTCGGCGACGTCGGCGATCTCGGTCTCCGACTGGCCGACGCCGACGGTCTCGATCACGACGACGTCGAAGGCGGCCGCGAGCGCGTGCGCGGCGGCGCGGGTGGCGGGGGCGAGGCCGCCGAGCCGTTCGCCGGCGGCCATCGAGCGGATGAAGACGCCGCGGTCGGCGGGGTCGAACTCGATCCGCGCGCGGTCGCCGAGCAGCGCGCCGCCGGAGCGCTTGGAGGAGGGGTCGACGGCGAGCACCGCGACCGTGCGTCCGCGCTCGCGCCAGCCGTGCAGGAGCGCTGAGAGCAGCGTCGACTTGCCGGCGCCGGGCGGCCCCGTGATCCCCACCACCTGCGCGGGTGCCTCGCCGCCGAGCGCCGCCGGCGCGATCGCCGCCAGCAGCTCGGCGATCGCCGCCTGATCTCTCGGCGCGCGCGACTCGACGAGGTTGAGCACGGCTGGAGCGGCGCTCAGGTCGCCGTCGCGCAGTCGCGCGCCGAGCTCTGCAGGGTCGGTCATGGGGCGCGGAGGCTAGATGATCGACGCGCCGGCGAGCGTACGTTGGTCATCTGCCAGATCGTGTTGTGTCAGTTGATAGTTTTCCGGTCAATAGTGGTGCACGAGGCGCCGCTCGACGGGATCGGACGGGGCAGAGGCGATGCCAGGACAGGGGAGGGCGGCACGGACCGCCATCGGAGCGATCGCGGCCATCGCCGCCGCCGTGTGCATGCCGGCGTTCGCGGAGGCGCGGTCGCTGACAACGACGATGGCGCTCGGCGGCAGCCCGTTCAACGTGATCGTCGGCGATCGCGGCCAGTTGCAGGGGTTCCTCGCGGGGCAGCCGAGAGGGATCTTCTTCAGCCCCTCGGAGCTGGCCGGCGACGCCGGCTTCTTCCTCGCCTTCTCGGAGGACGGAAACGCCCCGGAGGACGTGCGCGGCCGCGTCTTCGGCTTCGAGGGCGGCGCCGGGCCCGACGGCCCGAGCGACTACATCCCGCAGGGGCAGTCGCCGGTCAGCGGGACCGGTGCGCCCGAGTCCCCGCTGCGGCAGGAGACGCGCTACGCCGTCGCCGACTACGACGGTGGAGCGGTCGCCAAGGTCACGCAGACGACGTCCTACGTCACCGGGCAGGGACGCTTCCGCGTCGACTGGACGGTCATCAACGCCAGCGGTGCGCCGCTCAACTTCCGCGCCCTCGCCGCCGCCGACTTCTACTACGACGGCGACGACTGGGGCAACGGCTTCTTCACGCCGGGGCCGCCCCGCTTCGTCGGCGGCACCAACTCCGACACCGGCCGCACCGGCGGGCTCGAGGAGGTCTCCGACGGCGGCGTGCTGCCGTGGAGCGCCTATGAGGCGCTCGCCTACGGCGACGACCCGCCGACCGTCGACGACCAGGACGAGCTGCGCCGCGAGGTGTGGTGGGTGGTCGACAACGCCTGGGACGACGGCGTCGGCTTCGCCGACAACGTGGTGAGAGGACACGTCGACAACGCCGGCGGCGTCGAGTGGAACCAGTACCGGACGGTGGCGCTCGCGCCCGGCCAGCAGGCGCGCTTCGCGCTCGTCGTGCGCGCCGCCGTGCCGGCATCGCTGCAGCTGCTGCCGGCCAACGG
>DATIOB010000593.1:0-4126 GCA_035473605.1 Conexibacter sp. | reverse complement strand
GCAGCGTCCACGACGTGCGGACGTTCTGAGCGGGGCGCGGCCATGCGGAACTCTTGAACTGAGGTGCGGATCCGGGGCATGCACGCGGCGATCGAGCGCGACGGAGCGCCCGATCTGGTCGCCGTCGAGGAGCCGCTGGAGATCCGCGTCGACGGCCGTCCGCTCGCCGTCACGATGCGCACGCCGGGCGACGACGAGCGGCTCGCGGCCGGTTTCCTGCACGGCGAGGGGCTGATCGACCGCTGGCCGCGGATCGGCCCGACGGCCGATCTCGCCGTCAACGCCGTCGAGGTCGCCGGCCCGCTCTTGCGGGATCCCGGCTCGCGCAGCTTCTACACGACCTCCTCGTGCGGCGTCTGCGGCAAGGGCGCGATCGAACAGGTCGCCGTCGACGCGCCGCCGCTGCCGTTCGACGCCGACCTGGAGCCGCTGCCGCGGGCGCTGCTGGCGGCGCTCCCGGAGCGGCTCGTGCAGCCGGAGTTCACGCGCACCGGCGGCCTGCACGCCACCGGCCTGTTCGACTGGGAGGGCGAGCTGCTCTGCGTGCGCGAGGACGTCGGCCGGCACAACGCCTTCGACAAGGTCGTCGGCTGGGCGCTGGAGCGCGGCGAGCTGCCGCTGCGCCGGCGGCTGCTGTGCGTCAGCGGGCGGCTCTCGTTCGAGCTGGTGCAGAAGGCGGTCGTCGCCGGCGCGCCGGTGCTCGTCGGCGTCGGCGCGCCGACGTCGCTCGCGGTCGAGCTGGCGCGCGATCGCGGCCTGACGCTGTGCGGCTTCGCGCGCGGCGGTCGCGTCAACGTCTACTCCGGAGACCGGCGCGTCGCATAGCGTCGCGGCGCCGCGGGCATGCTTCCCTCAGCGTTCCCCGCGACCGCCATACCACCGCCGGAGGTGCCCGCCATGTCGGAACCTGCTCGCATCCTGCTCGTCGCCAACCGCACCGCCGCCACCGAGGGGCTGCTCGACGCCGTGCGGGCGCGCGCCGCGCGCGGTCCTGCGACCTTCCACCTCGTCGTGCCGCACCACCCGCACGGCATGCACAAGGTCGTCGACCCGCAGGACGGCGACGGCGGCGAGGCGGAGCGGACGCTCGAGGCGGCGCTGCCGGCGCTCAGCAAGGCGGCCGGCGGACCGGTGACCGGCAACGTCGGCAGCTCGGAGCCGCTGATGGCGATCGAGGACGCCGTCAACCTCGCGCCCTACGACGAGATCGTGATCTCGACGCTGCCCAAGAAGGTGTCGAGATGGCTCCACCTCGACCTCGTCAGCAAGGCGAGGGGGATCGGCCCGCCGGTGACGCACGTCGAGGCGGTCGACGACCAGCAGGAGACGCCGGTCGCATGAAGCTCCGCTTGTGAGCGTCGCCGACGAGGTCCACACCCTCGCCCCGACGCTCGGCTTCCTCGCCGCCGTGCTCGTGCTCGGCCACCTCTGCGAGCGCGAAGGCCTGTTCGCGGCGGCGGGGCGGCTGCTCGCCGCCGGCTCCGACGGCGGCGCGCGCAGGCTGCTCGCGCTCGTCTTCGCGCTCGCCGCGGGCGTCACGGCGGTGCTCGGGCTCGACGCGACGGTCGTGCTGCTGACGCCGGTCGTGCTGAGCAGCGCGGCGCTGCTGCGGCTGCCGCCGCGGCCGCACGTCTACGCCTGCGTCCACCTCGCCAACGCGGCGTCGCTGCTGCTGCCGGTCTCAAACCTGACGAACCTGCTCGCCTTCCACACGGCGAACATCGGCTTCCTCGAGTTCACCGCGCTGATGACGCTGCCGTGGCTGACGGTGATCGCCGTCGAGTGGTTCGTCTTCCGGCGCTTCTTCGCCGCCGAGCTGGCGGTCGCGACCGAGCGCGTGCCGGCGGCGGCCTCCGCGCCGCGCGACCGCGCCGTCGAGGACCGCGGCTCGCCGGCGCTCGCCGCCACCGTCGTGCTGGCGACGCTCGCGGGCTTCGTGCTCAGCACGCCGCTCGGGGTCGACCCCGCCTGGGTCGCGGCGGCCGGCGCGCTCGTGCTCGCCGTCCCGGCGCTGGCGACGCGGCGGACCTCGCTCGGCGCGCTCGTGCACGCCGCCAGCCCAGGCTTCCTGCTCGGTGTGCTGGCGCTCGGCGTCGCCGTCGCGATCGCGCTGTCGCTCGGGCTCGACACGGTCGTCGACGCGATCGTCCCGCGCGGCGACGGGCTGCTCGCGCTGCTCGGCGTGACGCTCGTCGCGGCGCTGCTGGCGAACGCGATCAACAACCTGCCGGCGACGCTGATCCTGCTGCCGATACTGGCCGACCGCGGGACCGGGCCGCTGCTGGCGGCGCTGATCGGCGTCAACGTCGGTCCGAACCTGACCTGGACCGGCTCGCTGGCGACGCTGCTGTGGAAGCGGGTCCTGCGCAGAGCCGGTGCCGAAGCGCCGGAATGGCGTACCTTCCTGCGGCTCGGGATCGCGACCGTCGTGCCCGGACTGCTGCTCGGGACCACCGCTCTGTGGCTGGCGCTGTCGGTCTAGAACGCGCCATGCCCGGCGCGGCGGCGACCATCTAGGCTGGGCGCATGAAGCTCGCCACCTTCCTGCCTCCGGGCGTCGACCTGCCGCTCGCCGGCGAGGTGCGCGACGACCGCATCGTCGCCTTCTCCGCCCAGCCGGCGCCGGACGGGGTGCGCCACTGGCTCGCCACGGGCGACCGCACGCCGGCTTCCGGGCCCGACTGGGCGCTCGCGGACGTGCGGCTGCTGGCGCCGGTGCCGCAGCCGCGTGCGATCTTCGGGATCGGCCTCAACTACGCCGCGCACGCCGCCGAGAGCGGTCGCGAGCAGCCGAGAAGACCGATCGTCTTCACCAAGCCGCCGAGCGCCTCGGCGCCGCCGAGCGGGCCGGTCCGCCGCCCGCCGATCGTGCAGCGGCTCGACTACGAGGCCGAGCTGGCGGTCGTGCTCGGCGGCGACGGCGAGATCGCCGGCTTCGCCGTCGCCGACGACGTCAGCGCGCGCGACCTGCAGCGCAGCGAGCCGCAGTGGACGCGCGCGAAGGGCGCCGACACCTTCTGCCCGTGGGGGCCGTGGATCACGACCGCCGACGAGCTGCCGGTCGCCGCGGCCGAGGACCTCCGCATCCGCAGCTGGGTCAACGGCGAGCCGCGCCAGGACTCGCGCACATCGGACCTGATCTTCGGCTGCCAGGCGCTGGTCGCCTTCATCGCGGAGACGATCACGCTGGAGCCGGGCGACCTGATCCTGACGGGCACGCCGAGCGGCGTCGGCGAGCACATGCATCCGCCGCGCCTGCTCGCCGACGGCGACGTCGTGCGGATCGAGATCGAGCGCCTCGGAGCGATCGAGCACACGATCGCGTAGGCGCGCTCAGGTCCCGGCCGCCGCGCCGCGGCGGCCGGTGCTCAGGCGCTCAGTGCTTGTCGATGACGCGGTCGATCAGGCCGTAGGCGACGGCCTCGTCCGGCTTGAAGAAGCGGTCGCGCTCCATGTCGACGTGCACTCTCTCCTCGGGCTGACCCGTGTGGTGCGCGTAGATCTCGTCGATCCGCTTGCGCGTCTTGAGGATCTCTCTCGCGTGGATCTCGATGTCGGTCGACTGGCCCTCGAAGCCGGCGGACGGCTGGTGGATCAGGATGCGGCTGTTGGGCAGCGACATGCGCTTGCCTCTCGCGCCGCCCATCAGCAGCAGCGAGCCCATCGACATCGCGATACCGACACAGATCGTCGAGACGTCGGGCTTGATGAACTGCATCGTGTCGTAGATCGCCAGGCCCGCGTAGATCGAGCCGCCGGGCGAGTTGATGTAGATCGAGATGTCCTTGTCGGGATCGCTCGATTCGAGATGCAGCAGCTGGGCCACGATCAGGTTCGCGACCTGGTCGTCGACGGCGGTGCCGAGAAAGATGATCCGCTCGTTGAGCAGACGGCTGTAGATGTCGAACTCGCGCTCGCCGCGCGCGGTGCGCTCGATGACCATCGGGACGAGGGGCATGTGCGGATCGGACCTCCTTGGTGGCGCGGCGGTAAGGAACTACGCGTCAACTCTGGCAGATCGCGCGCTCATCCGATCTCCAGCACCGCCGCGCCCTCGAACGCGCCGGCGCGCAGGTCGGCGAGCGCCTGCTCGGCGGCGGCCAGCGGATAGGTCGTGAGGGCGGTC
>DATIOB010000592.1:0-7285 GCA_035473605.1 Conexibacter sp. | reverse complement strand
ATCCTCAAGCTGCCCTCCGGCATGAGACGCACGAAGGCGATCGCCGGCGGCATCTTCCTCAGCGCCAGCGCGCCGCTGCCGCCGGCCTCGCCGATCAGCCTGCGGGCGGTCCAGTACGTCGCCCTGTCGCCGTCGGCGACGCCGGCGCAGGTCGCCTTCTGCCAGGAGATGGTGCTGGAGTGCCGCCGCGACGTGCGCGCGGGCTTCGGCCGCACGATGTCGCGGCTGGACCTCGTCGACGCGCTCGGCGACCTGCAGGTGCCGACGCTCGTGCTCGGCGGCGGGCGCGACCGCCTGACGCCGCCGCCGCACGTCGAGCGGATGGCTGCGGCGCTGCCGCAGCTGGCCGAGCGGGTCGAGCTGGCCAGCTCCGGCCACATGAGCCCGATCGAGGACCCCGACGCCGTCAACGCGGCGATCGAGCGGCTGGCCGCGCACGCCGGCATCGCGCTGGCCGGCACCGGCGAATCGTTGGAGGAAGCCCACAATTGACTGATGGGCATTGCGCCCATCGCACAAATTGAGTGCGGGAGCGGCCGCCGATGTTTCAGCGGTCGCACAAGTTGGACAGAAATCCAGTCTTCCGTCTATGGGGTGCGGGCGCGTGGGGCGTGCTCGCGGAGAAAGGGGATTGGATCGTGTCCATCGTCAAGAGGGGCCGCCTGCGCGCTGCGCTGCTCGCCGCGGCCGCCGCGCTCGCCGCCGTCTGCTTCGCCGCACCGCCGGCGCTTGCGCTCGACCCGCCGCCGGGGCTCGCCTTCTACACGCCGCCCAACCCGCTGCCGGCGGGCAGACCGGGCGACGTGATCTGGTACCGCGTCGCGAACACGTCGATCGCCACCGACAACAACGCGACGGCGTACGAGGTGCTGTACCGCTCGACCAACGTGCAGGGCGGCGCGATCGCCGTCTCCGGAACCGTGCTCGTACCGAGAGCGGCGTGGACCGGCAGAGGCACGCGCCCGCTGACGGCGTACGCCTCGGGCACGCAGGGCTGGGACGACTCGTGCGCCCCGTCGCGCTCGATGACGGCCGGCAACTTCGACGAGTCGTTCGCCGTCGCCAACCTGCTGAGAAAGGGCTGGGCGGTCGCCGTCACCGACTACCCCGGCCTCGGCACGCCCGGCGATCACCAGTACAACGTCGGCATCTCCGAGGGCAGAGCGGTGCTCGACGTCCTCCGCAGCGCCACGCGGATCGCGCCGGCCGGCATCAGCGCGACGACGCAGGTCGGCGTCGAGGGCTACTCGCAGGGCGGCGGCGCCGCCGGCTGGGTGGTCCAGCAGGAGGCGACCTACGCGCCCGAGCTGAACATCGTCGGCGTCGCCGGCGGCGGCACGCCGGCCAACCTGCAGGCGGTCAAGGCCAACATCGACAACTCGGCCTTCTTCGCCTTCCTCGCCGGCACCGCGATCGGCTTCCGCGGCGGCTACCCGGCGCTCAACGTCAACAGATACCTGACGCTCTACGGCAGACTGGCGATCTCGACGCTCAACAGCCTCTGCCAGATCCCGGCGCTGGCGCTGTACGCCTTCCACCATCTGACCGAGTACACGGTCGGCGGGATCGACCCGACGACGCAGCCCGACTTCAGAGCCGCGCTCGACGCCAACAACCTCGGCACGGTCAGACCGAACGTGCCGGTGCTGCAGTACCACGGCTCCTTCGACGAGGTGATCCCGTACGCGGTCGAGCAGAGACTCCAGAGACAGTGGTGCGGGCTCGGCGCCAGAACGCGCCTCTCGGCCTATCCGCTCGAGCACGTCACGACCCAGCTCGGCGCTCAGATAGAGGTCGTCAACTGGTTGCAGGACCGCTTCAACGGCGTCGCGGCGCCGAGCAACTGCTGAGCTGACCGCGATATCGCGGCGGCCGCAGTAAGCGGCGATTCGGCGTGGGGAGCTTCGGCTCCCTACGTCGCCGCGGCAGGCTCCGTGACCGCCTTGAGGTGGCGGAACGGTCTGCCGTCGCGCAGCTCGCGCACGACCTCCTCGACCAGCGAGTCGCCGTCGAGGCGGCGACCGTCGGTGACGGCGGCGACGATCCCGCGCTTGCGCTGGATCAGGCGCGCCATCGTCTCGTCGATCGTTCTCGCCGCCAGCAGGTACCAGGCGGTGACGGCGTCGCGCTGGCCGATGCGGTGGCAGCGGTCCTCGGCCTGGTCGTGCATCGCCGGGGTCCATTCCAGCTCCAGGAAGGCGACGTTGGAGGCGCGCGTGAGCGTGATCCCCTGGCCGGCGACGCGCGTCGCGGCGACGATCAGCTGCGGTCCGCCCGGCTCCTGGAAGGCCCGCACCGACGCCTCGCGCGCCTGCACCGAGTCGCGCCCGAGCAGGTGGGCGGCGTCGGGGAAGCGCGCCAGCACCGCCTCCTGCACCTCGACGTGGCGGGCGAAGACGACGAGCGGCTCACCGGAGGCGAGGAAGTCGTCGATCCAGGCCAGCGCCGCGCCGAGCTTGCCGCGCGCGGCGATCCGCTGCAGCGCGCCGAGCTGCGCCAGCCGCTTGGCGCGCAGCGTCGCGGCGATCTTCGCGTTCAGCTCGGAGAGGTCGAGCGGCTGCTCGCGCAGCCACTTGATCACGTCGTCCTCGGCGAGCCGGTACTCCTTCATGTTGTCGAGCGCGACCGGCACGACGGTCTGGCGCTTGGCCGGCAGCTGCGGCAGCACCTCCGACTTCAGCCGCCGCACGAAGCAGCGCCGGCGCAGGTGCCAGTGCAGCCGCTCCTCCGTCAGCGGTCCGCGGAACTGCTGCTTGAAGCGGGCGCCGGAGCCGAAGTCCTCCAGCCGCCCGAGCACGCGCAGCTGCGCGATCAGCTCGTCGGGGTGGTTGAGCACCGGCGTGCCGGTCAGCGCGAGCCGCAGCCGGTCGGGGCCCATCGACTCGGCCAGCCGCCGCACCGCGCGTGTGCGCTTCGCCGAGGGGTTCTTGCAGTAGTGCGCCTCGTCGAGCACGAGCGCGCGCGGGCGCATCCGCGCCAGCGTCTCGCGGTGGTGGTCGACGATCTCGTAGTTGAGGATCGTTATCTCGTCGGTGCGCGGCACGGCCTGGCGGCCCTCGACGACGACGACCCTGCGGTGCGGCAGCCATCTGCGCGCCTCGCGCTCCCAGTTGAGCTTCAGCGACGCGGGGCAGACGACGACCGCCGGGTAGGCGTCGTCGGCCTCGATCGCGGCGAGCGCCTCGACCGTCTTGCCGAGCCCCTGCTCGTCGGCGAGGAAGGTGCGGCGGGCGTCGAGCACGTAGTGCACGCCGGCCCACTGGAACGGCTCCAGCTCGCCGCCGAGCCTCGCCGCGATCTCCGGCAGCGGCGCGCCCTCGGTCGCGCGCGAGGCGCGGATCGCGGCCGCCGCGAGCGAGGCCTCCTCACGCAGCCTCCGGAGCGTCGCGGAGGCGCTGAAGCTGACCTCGACGTCGTGCAGGGCGATGAACTCGTCGAGCGGCTCCAGCAGCCACGGGTCGACGGGGATCGTGCGCTCGCCCTCGTTGCCGGGCAGCGCGTCGAAGGCGAGGCCGGCGGTCGGATCCCACAGCACCTCCAGCCGCAGCCGCGCGCCCTCCACGCCGTGGGTGCCGACCAGTCGCGCCGGCGGCGGCACGTCGCCCAGCTCCAGCGCGGCGACGGTGCGGTCGGCGGCGGCGTCGAGCTTGGCCGACTCCTGCTCGCGCAGCAGGTGGGCGTTGGCCTCGGTCAGCGGCACCAGCAGCGCGCCGTCCTCCTCGCGCTCGATCGAGCCCTCCAGCAGCGCGGCCGGCACCTCACCGGCGAGCGTCTCCAGCACCCACCAGCCGCGGCCGTCGTGACGCGTCGTGCGGACGTGGCCGAGCCAGCGCTTCTCGATCCCCTCCAGCCACTCGGCGACCTGCACGCTCGGCGCCAGCTCCGGGAACCGTCTGAGCACGTCGGTGACGTGCAGCGCGACCCAGTCGTCGATCGGCGCCCACCACTCGTAGGTGTCCCAGTCGAAGCGACGGTGCGGGATCGCGCGGACGGCCTCGACGAGGTGGCGATCGTAAGGGAAGGTGAGCACGACGATCCGGCCGCGCTCGGGATCGTTGCGCAGCTCGACGTTCGGGCGTTCGGGGACGAGCTGCATCGCGTCGTCTACGGTAGCGGCCGCCCACGTTGGGACGGCAGCTCTGCGAAACTGTTCGGATGACAGACGGCTATGCCATCACCCAAGAGGGTCTCGACGCGCTGCGTGCAGAGCTGCAGCAGCTCGAGACGGTTGCCCGGCGCGAGATCGCGGAGCGCATCCGCACCGCGCGCGAGTGGGGTGACCTGAAGGAGAACGCCGAGTACCACGCGGCAAAAGAGGACCAGGCGCATCTCGAGACGCGCATCCTCAAGCTGACCGAGCGCGAGCGCAACGCCGTCGTCGTCGAGGCCGCTTCGGACGCCAGAGTCGTGGCCTTCGGCTCGACGGTCGAGGTGCGTGACGAGAGAAGCGGCAAGACCGCCAAGTACACGCTGGTCGGTGCTGCCGAGGCGAGCGCCAGAGACGGCAGACTGTCGATCGAGTCGCCGGTCGCCAGAGCGCTGATCGGCGCCAGCAACGGCGAAGACGTGAGAGTGCACACGCCCACAGGCGTCCGCACGCTGCACGTCGTGCGCGTCGGCGCCTGAGCCGAGCCGATGCCGAAGGTCGACCTGCAGTACTCCCACGGCGCGCTGCCGGCCGCCTCGATCGGTCCGCTGACCGACGAGCTGACCGGCGTCCTGCTCGCTCGCCGCGGCCTGCCCGACACACCGCAGGCACGCGCGAGCGTGTGGTGGTTCGCGCGCGAGCAGCAGGCGTTCGTCGCCGGCGCGGCGCCGGCGCAGCCGCTCGTCACGATCACCTTCACGATCTTCGCGGGCGGGATGGACGCGGCGCAGGTCGAGGGTCTGATCGCCGACGGCACGCGCGCGGTCAAGGCGCTCTCGCCGGAGGCGCGCGTCTGGCTGCTGGTCGACGAGGTCCCGGCCGAACGCTGGGGCGTCGAAGGCAGACCGGGCCGGGCTGCCGCACCGCCCGCGCGGGCCTAGGCGAAGAGGTCGGCGGCGGTCGCCAGCAGCACGTTCTCGGCGGCCGCTCGCTCGCGCAGCTCGGCGCTGAAGCCGCGGCGGGCGAACAGTGCCAGGCGTGCGCCCATCGCCTTGCCTCCGAGGCGCGCCTGCGCTTCGTGCAGGTCGTCGAGCACCTCGACGCCGACGGTTCGGCGCCACTTGCACGATCCCAGCAGCGAGTAGCGACCCTTGCGCACGCCGACCACGTCGACCTCGACGCTGCCGTCGCGTGACCACCACGAACCGAGCTGGTCGCTGCGGCCGACGAGCCGCTCGTCGGCGTAGCGCCCGGTCCAGGCGCGGCAGGCGTCCTCGAAGGCTCGTCCCATCACGTTGTCGAGGTCGGCCAGCACCTCCGCGGCGACCTCCTCGACGCGTCCGCGCTCCAGCCGGCTGCGGTTGGGGAAGACGTAGCGGAAGAAGAAGGCGAAGTAGGGGTCCGCGATGCGGTAGCTGGTGCGGCGCGGCTCGTGGCCGTCGGGGCCGAGCGGCGCCCAGCCGGTGACGTAGCCAAGCTCCTCCAGCCGCGCGAGGCGGACGCCGAGGTTGCTGCTGGAGACCCCGATTCGCGTCGCTATCTGGTTGTGCTGCGTCGCGCCGCCCGAGATTGCGCGCAGGATCGAGAAGTAGGTCGCGGGATCGCGGATCCCTTCGCCCTCGCGCAGCAGGTGCAGGGGGTCCTCGTACAGCGGTTGCCCTTTCGCGAGCACGGCAGTGCGCAGGACCGTCTCGATGCGGCGATCACCCGCCCACACCTGGTACTGCGGCGTGCCGCCGAGGACGGCGTAGCGGCGCAGCAGCGCTTCGGGGTCGGTCGAGCGCACGAACGCGGCCGCGTCGCGATAGTCGAGCGGGGGGAGGAACGGCCGCTGCGTCGCGCGGCCGTACAGCGGCGCCCCGTGGCCGAGCAGCCCCTCCATGAAGCTGAGCGCGCTGCCGGAGAGCACGAGCGTCACCGGCAGCTGCTCGCGCTGCCAGCGATCCCAGTGGCGCTGGACGATCGACGGCAGCGCCGGCTGCGCGGCGCAGAGATACTGGAACTCGTCGAGTATCGCGACGACCGGCGCCGTCTCGGCCTGCGCGGCGAAGAACGACAGCGCGGCGTCCCAGCCGTCGAAGCGGAGCGGGGGCGCGCCCGGGAGCAGTCGTGCCGCTTCGTCGGCGAGAAGGTCGAGATGGCCGCGCTCGTCCTGCTCGTCGGCCTGGTAGCTGACGACTCGCTCCCCGTTCAGGACCGAGGCGAGCAGGAAGCTCTTGCCGATGCGGCGGCGGCCCGTGAGGACCACGAGGCTGGGTGCCTCCTCGCGCGCCTGCCACAGCAGCGCGGCTTCGTCGGTCCGGTCGATCAGCTTCCGCGGCACGCACCCAGCATAGCCCAACAAGAGTTACTATGTCATAAAATAGTATGATGCGGTATAGCAAAGTGTAGAAGGTCGCTCACGCGCCGGGCGCCATCACGAGCAGGCTGGAGCTGGCGGTCGCGAGCAGCTTGCCGTCGCCGTCGCGCACGTCGCCCTCGGCGAAGGCGACGCGGCGGCCGGGCTTCGTGACCCAGCCGTGGGCGTGGATCTCGCCGGTGTGGGCGTGGATCGGGCGGACGTAGCTGACCTTCAGCTCGATCGACGTGTAGCCGGTCCCGGCCGGCAGCTGGGTGTGGACGGCGCAGCCGACGACCGAGTCGAGCAGCGTGCAGACGAGGCCGCCGTGGACGAGGCCGATCGGGTTGTAGGCCGACTCGTCGGGGACGACGGCGAACCGTATCTCGCCGTCGCCGACCTCGGTGACGCGGAAGTCGAGCAGCGAGGCGATCGGCGGCGGCGGGAGCGTCCCGTCGGCGATCGCCTCCAGGTAGGCGCGGCCGGGCAGCATGGCGCCCGCGGCGGCGGTCGCGAGCGGGTCGTACCAGGTGACCGTGCGGCTGCGCGGCTCGCCCCAGGATGACGGCGCGGCAGGGCTCTCTGTTCTCGTCGTGCTCATCGGTGGTACTTTGGCGGGACCACTTGCAAAATGCAAGGATGAAAGGGACACCATGCAGATCGAAGGCTCCGTCGCACTCGTCACCGGCGCCAACCGCGGCATCGGCGCCGCCTACGTCGAGGGGCTGCTGGCCGCCGGCGCGGCGAAGGTCTACGCCGCCGCGCGCGACCCGCGCACGGTCGCGACCGGCGATCCACGCGTCGTGCCGCTGCAGCTCGACGTGACCGATCCCGAGCAGGTCGCGGCCGCCGCGCAGGCC
>DATIOB010000591.1:0-2481 GCA_035473605.1 Conexibacter sp. | reverse complement strand
ATGAAGTCGTCGAGGCCGGGCGGGCCGAAGCTGACCGCGTGCTCGTCGGCGCCCAGCTCGCCGAAGCCGAGCGGCGTCAGCGCGGCGAGGTAGAAGGCGCGGCTGCGCGCGAGGTCGCTGACGCCGAGCTTGAGGTGGTCGATCACGACCCGGCGCACCGTGACGTCGTCCGTTCTGGGGAGACCGTTCATGACGATGGCTATACCCGGCGTCGCCGTCAGCGGACGGTCAGGCGATCGGGCGGCACGTCGGCCCTGTCGCGCAGGACGAAGACGCCGCCGCTGACGGGAACGGCCGTGACCGACGAGCCGGCGTGCGCGAGCACCTCGCGGGCGTCGTCACGGGTGACGCCGACCATCACGCGCGTCTGCGGCCGGCCCGCGGTCGCTCGCTCGAACGAGATCGTCGCCAGTCCTTCGCGACGCGCCCGGAACGTCTCGTTGCACGCGGTGCCCGCTCCGGGGACGCTCGGGACCTGGCTCACGATGCAGAGGTAGCCGATTCCGGGACGAGCCAATACGCGCCCGGCACGCTGACGGGGATGCGCTTGGCGAGCGTCCAGTTGACGCCGAATCTGCCGCTCCCGAGCATCTGTCGCAGCGCCACGGGCATGCCGTCGGGTCGCATCCGCAGCAGTGCGAAGCTGCGCCTCTGCGCGCGGTCGGGACGCGCGAGCATGCGTTGGTGAATTGTCCGCTCGGCTCCCGGCCGAAAGATCAATGCACTCTTTTACATAGCTTAGAAAGCCGGTTGCCGGTGCGTCAAGCGATCCGGTCCGCGCTCGCGACCGGCCCCGCCGACCGGCGCGACGCGACCTGTGGAAGCGGCGGCTCGGGGCGAGCTGCCGCCCGCTGTCCGCGCTCGAACATTCGCCGTGGCCGGGGAAAAAAACATGTATGTTTCAAACGTCGCCGGGGTCGCGGCGCGCCGGATGAGGATGCCGGTGCGTGCTCGGCAAGCCAGAGGAGATTGAATGCTTTGTCCCCGTGGGGTGAGGCCGCGCGTCCGCGCGCTGGAAGGACCGTCGCGCGCGGCGCAGCCTGGGTCGTCGCGGCCCGCAGCCGGACCGGCCGAGGCGTCGCGCCGGCCGGTCCCGGCGGCGTCGGCGCGCGGGACGCGAGCACGGGAGCGGTCGCTCGCGCCGCCGCTCATGACGCTGCTCGCAGGGATGGTCGCGCTCGCGTGCTCGCTCTGCCTCGCCCCGCGCGCCTCCGCCGCGGACGGCTGCGCCAACGCGGCGCTCCGCAGCGGCGCGGCCGGGCGCCTGCCCGACTGCCGCGCCTGGGAGCAGGTCTCGCCGGTGCAGAAGAACGGCGTCGACGTCGTCTCGACCTCCGCGGTCGCGAGCGTCGACGGCGGTGACCACGTCTACTTCAACGCCGCGGGCGCGTTCGCGGGGGCGGAGTCGGTGCTCTACGACACGGCGTACGTCTCCGCGCGCGGCGGCGACTGGACCACGCGCGGCACCGATCCCGCGCTGACGCCCACCGGCCTGCTGGTGAAGGCGACGCTCGGGCTCTCCGAGGATGGGACGAAGGCGGTCGTCGTCACCTCCAAGGCGCTCGCCCCTGGCGCGATCGAGGGCGGCAGCAACCTCTACGTCCGTGACCTCACGCAGCCGTCCTCCTATCGGCTCGTCGTGGCGACCGACACGCCCAGCCTCTACGCCAACCTCACCGGCTTCGGCGGCCAGGGCGGCTACCACGCCGGCAACGACGACCTCTCGGCCTTCGCCTTCACGTCGGCGACGCCACTGCTGGACGAGGCCCCGGCGGGGATGAGCTCGCTCTACCTCTGGCACGACGGACGGCTGTCGCTCGCGAGCAGGCTGCCGGACGGCACCACGCCCGATCTGCCGAACCTGCTGGCGAACACGCCGTCGCGCGACGGGCGGCGCATCTCCGAGGATGGCACGCGCATCTGGTTCACCTACGACAACGCGCTCTACCAGTACGCCGAGGGCGAGGGGACGACGCTGATCTCCCGCTCGCACCGCGCCGGCGACGACCCCACAGCCCCGGCCACCATCGACGGCGCCGCGTACGCCTCTCCAGACGGCCGCGAGATCGTCTTCGTGGCCTCCGGAGCGCTGACCGACGAATCCGACGTCCCCTCGCGCGGCGCGATCTACCGCTGGTCGGCGGATGACGACAGCCTCATCGACCTGTCCTCCCCCTACACCCCTGCCGGCGGCGGTCCGCTGGCGCTCAACGTCCTCAGAGCGTCGTCGGACGGACGTTTCATCTGGCTGACCTCGTGGGCCCCGCTGACGCCGGACGCGGGCAGCGGCACCGAGGGACGGCTGTACGTCATCGACACCGAGGCCGGGCAGCTGCGCTTCGTCGCCAACTTCGTCAACGAGGTGGGCGGCCCCTGGATGACGCGGTTCAGCCCCAACGGCCACCGCATCGCGTTCGTCAGCTTCTCCCCGGTCACGGGCGTCGACAACGTCAGCGCGGTCTGCAGAGAGCCGGGAAGCCC
>DATIOB010000590.1:0-2010 GCA_035473605.1 Conexibacter sp. | reverse complement strand
GGAGACGACGCCGATGAGCGATGAGCCCGCACCCGCCTCGAACGAGCCGATCCTGATCGTCGACGACGAGAAGAACATCCGACGGACGCTGCGCATGGTGCTCGAGGGCGAGGGCCACGTCGTCCACGAGGCCGGCTCGATCGCCGAGGCCGGCGCGGTGCTGGAGCGCGCCGTGGTCGACCTGATCCTGCTCGACGTCAAGCTCGGCGACGACAACGGCCTGGAGCTCCTGCGCACGCTGAAGGCGCGCGGCGAGGACGGCATGTCGTCGCGCACGTCGGAGATCCCGGTCGTGATGATCTCCGGTCACGCCACGATCGACGACGCCGTGTCGGCGACGCGCCTCGGCGCGTTCGACTTCATGGAGAAGCCGCTCGATCGCAACCGCGTGATGGTGACGGTCCGCAACGCGCTCGAGCGCCGCAAGATGTGGCGCGAGGTCCACGACCTGCGACGCGCCGTCGACGCGCGGTGGGAGCTGCTCGGCAACGCCCAGGTCATGCAGGACTTGCGGCGACAGATCGCCAAGGTCGCGCCGACCCGCAGCCGCGTGCTGATCACCGGCGAGAGCGGCACCGGCAAGGAGCTGATCGCGCGAGCGATCCACCGCAACGGCAGCGTGTCGGCCGGACCGTTCGTCAAGGTCAACTGCGCGGCGATCCCGCCCGAGCTGATCGAGAGCGAGCTGTTCGGCCACGAGCGCGGCGCGTTCACCGGCGCGATCGCCAAGAAGCGCGGCCTGTTCGAGGTCGCCGACGGCGGCACGATCTTCCTCGACGAGATCGGCGACATGGCGCAGTCGGCGCAGGCCAAGGTGCTGCGGGTGCTGCAGACCGGCGAGTTCACGCGGGTCGGCGGCGAGAAGAGCCTGCGGACCGACAGCCGCGTCGTCGCCGCGACCAATCGTGACCTCGAGCAGATGGTCAAGGACGGCACGTTCCGCGAGGACCTGTACTTCCGGCTCAACGTCGTGCCGATCCGCTCGCCGGATCTGAAGGAGCGGCCCGACGATGTCCCGCTCCTGGTCGAGTCGTTCGTCCGCGAGTGCTGCGACGAGAACGGCCTCGGCTACAAGCCGATCGACGAGCCGGTGCTCGAGCGGCTCAAGCAATACGAGTGGCCGGGCAACGTGCGCGAGCTGCGCAACGTCGTCGAGCGGCTCGTGATCATGTCGGACGAGGTGATCCGCGAGAAGGACCTGCCGCCGTACCTCGGGGGCCCGCGCGCGCCGGGCCACCGGCCCGCGACCGGGCCGCAGACCGCGATCGATCTCGGGCGCTACGCCGGCAAGAGCCTGCGCGAGTTCCGCGAGGAGGCCGAGTCGGAGTTCATCCGGATCCGGCTCGCGGAGTTCGAGTGGAACATCTCGCGGACCGCCCAGGCCCTCGGGATCGAGCGCACCAACCTGCACAAGAAGCTGCGTGCGCTCGGGATTCATCGCGGCGAGGGCAGCGGTGGTGGCGATCATGACTAGCGCGGCCCTGACGACCACGGCCGTGAGGCTCACGCTCGTGATGACGCCGGCCGCCTGCGGCCCGTGATCTGCGCGCACGTGCGCTGGCTGGCCCCCATACTGATCGTCGTCGCCTGCGTGGCGCGTGGCGCCGTAGCCGACCCGAGTGACGCGCAGGTGACACCGCCCGGCGCGGCCCCGAGCACGGGCTCCGGCGCGGCCTCGAACACGGCCTCCGCCACGCTCCCGAGCGCCGCATCCGCCACACCCCTGAGCGAGCCACCAGACGCGATCCCGCGCGCCCTGGTCGACGCGCTCGGCGCCGAGAACGTGCGCCAGGTCGAGCACGCCATCACGGCGATCACGCGGCTGCCCGCGGGCGAGGCCGACCCCGACCTCCTGTTCGCCGCCGGCCGCGCCTGCGAGGACAGGCTGCTCGATCCGGCGCACGCCGTCGCGATCTACGAGCGCGTCGTCGCCGAGCACCCCGGCGCCCGCGTCGCGACCGCCGCGGCCCACCGGATCGCGGTGCTACGCGGGCTGGTCGGCCCGCACGG
>DATIOB010000589.1:0-9206 GCA_035473605.1 Conexibacter sp. | reverse complement strand
CGCATCGGCGGCGCGCCGAGCATCGAGCGGGCGCCGGGCGACTAGCAAGTCGGGCGAGTAGCAAGCCAGGCGCGCTCGCGCGCACGGCGACGGCGCGGCGCGCCCGCACAACCGAGCAGCGGAGAGTTCTGTACCGCCACGGTACGAAACTCTCCGCTGCTCTGTTTGCGGCGGGCGCTCAGCGCACCAGCACCGGCGTGCCCGGCCCGGCCCGCGCCGCCAGCCAGCTGATCACGCCGTCGTCCTGGCGGATGCAGCCGTGCGAGGCGGCGCTGCCGAGCGGGTCGTTCAGCAGCGCGCCGGCGCGGCCGTGCAGCGCGACGCGGCCGGGGCCGCCGCCGAAGTCGTCGAGCACGTCGGAGTGGCCGGTGATGTGCAGCGCCCACGGCCCCAGCTCCGAGCCGGCCGGCTGGCGCACGCGCTCGTAGACGGCGAACTGGCCGCGCGGGGTCGGCGTCGCGGCCGTGCCGATCACGATCGGCCAGCTGCGCACACGGCGGCCGTCGCGGAAGGCGCTGCCGCGGCGCGCGCGCAGGTCGATCTCGATCCGCCACGGCGTCGCGCTGAGCCGCGCGAGATCGGCGTCGATCCAGCCGGAGCTGCCGTTCGGCCGCGTCGGCAGCGCGACGCGCAGCCACCTGCGGCCGTCGACGCCGGCATGGCGGCCGAGCACCAGCAGCCGCACGACGCCGCCGTTCCAGACCGCGATCGGCGCGATCCGCCCGATCGCCTTCGCGTCGGCCGCGGGCCGCGCGCGGATCGTCGCCGTCGTGACGAGACGGGCGGTCCAGGCGCGGCGCGGGGTCGGGGCGAGCTGGTCGTCGGCGGTCGGTGGCGCGGCTTGCGCGGATGCAGGCGCGGCTTGCGCAGATGCAGGCGCGGCTTGCGCAGACGCAGGCGCGGCTTGCGCAGATGCAGGCGCGGCTTGCGCAGATGCGGCTGGCGCGGCGGCCGCAGACGCGGCGGCGGCCGGGAAGCTCCCGGCCGCCGCCGTCACGATCGCTGCGACCAGCGCCCGCCTAGCCCGTGACACCGCCGCCTCTGCCGGCGCTCGGGTCCACGCCACCGAGCGGGCCGGCGAGGCGGATCGCCGCGCGCGCCTGTCTTCTCGCCGCGTTGTCAGCGGTCACGCCGACGACGTTGACGATCCGCGGGCCGCGCGCGTCGGCCAGCACGCGAGCGCGGAACGTGAACGTCCGCTTCGCTCTGGCGGCCAGCAGGCCCGCGTTCCAGCAGAGGTCGCCGTCGCGCAGTCTGCCGCCGCCGGTGCTCAGCAGGCTGAGCCCCTCCGGCAGGCGGTCGCAGACCGTCACGCCGGTCGCCGCCGCCGTGCTCGTGTTCTTCACCGTGACGCGGTAGCGGACCGCGCCGCCGCGCGCCACGAGCGCTCTGCCGAGCACCCGCTTGGAGAGCGAGAGCGTCGCGCGCGGAACCGGCACCGTCACCGGGGCCGTCGAGCTGTCGTTGGCCGGGTTGAGATCGGCTCTGTCGGCCGCGACCGTCGCGGTGTTGCGGATCGTGCCGCTCGCCAGCACTCTGACGCGCAGCGAGACCGTTCTGCTCTGCCCCGCCGCGAGCGTGCCGAGCGCGCATCTGACGAGCTGGCCCCTGATCGTGCAGGTGCCGCCCGCGACCGACGCTCTCAGCGGGTCGAGCCCGCGCGGGAGCGTGTCGGTCACCGTCACGCCGCTCGCGCTGCCCGGCCCCGCGTTGGTCACGCGCAGCGTGTAGCCGAGCGTGCCGCCGACGGCCGCTCTGCCGCTGCCGCTGACCTTCTTGCCGATCGCCAGGTCGAAGCCCTGCTCGGCCGGCGGGCCGGGCGGCGGCGAGGTGATGCTCGTCGGCGCCTCGCCGCGGTTGTTGCCCGGGTTCGGATCGGGCTCCGTGCCGGTCACCGTCGCGGCGTTCACGATCGTCGTGTTCGCCAGCCCGGCGCCGAGCTGGCCGACGAGCTGGATCTGCGCCGAGCCGCCGCTCGGCAGCTCGCCGAGCGCGCAGCCGACCGTCTGGCCGTTCGCCGTGCAGGTGCCCTGCGTCGGCGTCGCCGAGACGAAGCCGACGCCGGCCGGCAGCGCGTCGCTGACGGTGACGCCGGTCGCCGTGCTCGGACCGTTGTTGGTCGCGATCAGCGTCCACGTGATCGTGCCGCCGGCCGTCGCGCTCGCGGGGCCGGACTTGACGATCGCCAGATCGGTCGAGGGACCGACGACCGTGGTCGCCTCGTCGCTGTCGTTGGTGGGGTCGGGATCGATCTTGTCGCCTCTGACCGTCGCGCTGTTGACGATCGTCGCCGAGCCGAGCGCGTACGGGACCGTCGCCGTCACCTCGACCGTCGTGCTGGCGCCGACGGCGAGGTCGGCGAGCGCGCACGTGACCGTCTGACCGGTCGCCGTGCAGCCGTTGCTGGCGGTGACGAAGCTCGTCCCCGCCGGCAGCGTGTCGGTCACGGTGACGCCGGTCGCGTCGTCGGGCCCGATGTTGGTCACTCTCAGCTGCCAGGTCGCCTGGCCGCCGGCGGCGACCGTCGCCGGGCCGCTCTTCTCGATCGCCAGGTCGGCGACCGGGCCGACCGTGACGGTGGCGTCGTCTCTGTCGGGCTCGCCGCCGCCGACCGGCTGCGGCGTTCTCGTCGTGACGGTCGCGTTGTTGGTGAAGGCGCCCTCGACGTCACCTCTGACGACGATCTGGACTCTGATCGGCGCGCCCACGGCGAGGTCGCCGAAGCTGCAGTCGACGACGCCCGCCGCCTCACTGCAGTCGGTGTCGTCGACCGAGACGAACGTCAGCCCGGCCGGCAGCGCGTCGGTCACTCTGACGTCCTCGGCGACCGACGGCCCGAGGTTGGTGACGGTCAGCGTGAACGTGCTGGTGCCGCCTCTCGGTATTGCCGGCGGCGTCGCCGTCTTGACGATCGTCACGTCGGCGATCGGGTCGGGGTCGGGGCCGAAGGTCGAGTCGTCGTTGCTCGGCTCGACGTCCGTCGTCGTGGTGCTCACCGACGCGGTGTTGTCCAGTCTGCCTCTCGTCGCCGAGTCGACCGACACGGTCACGGCGAACGTTCTGTCGTAGCCGACCGGGGCCGTCCCCAGCGCGCATCTGACGACGCCCGCGGCCTCGGTGCAGGGCGCGTCGGCGGAGCTGAAGCTCGTGCCCGCCGGCAGCGCGTCGGTCACCTCGACCGCCTGCGCGTCCGAGGGGCCGAGGTTGCGCACACGCAGGTTCCACGTGTATCTGCCGCCCGGCAGGTATCTCGCCGGCCCGGTCTTCTCGATCGACATGTCGGTCTCGGCGTCGACGTCGAGGCTGCCGTCGTCTCTGACGGGATCGGGCACCTCGTCGGAGACGGCGCTGGCGGTGTTCGTCAGCGTCGTCCCGCTCGCCACGTCGGCGGCGACTCTCGCCGGGACGGTGATCGTCACCGTGTCACCGGCGGGCAGCTCGGCGACGTTCCAGACGATCGTCGTCTCGCCCGCGCCGGGCCCCGCGCTCACCGATCTCTCGCTGAAGCCGGTCGCCGGCGAGGCGGTCGCTCTTCTGTTGGTCGCGTCGTAGCTCAGCCCTCTCGGCAGCACGTCGGTGACGACGACGTTGCGGGCGTCGACCGAGCCGCTGTTCTCGACCTCGATGCTGAAGGTCGACTCCTCACCGGCGACCGCGGCGCCGTTGTCGGGCGTCTTGGTGATCGCCAGCGCCGGCACGAGCAGCGTCGCTCTGGCGTCGTCGGCGGGCGTGCCGTAGTCGCCGTCGGCATTGCCGCTGTTGCCGGCCTCGTCTCTGGCGGAGGTGACGAGCGCGCTGTTGACGTGCGCGTCAGCCCCGAGGCCGGGCGATCTCGCCGCCGCGACGGCCGGCGTCGCTCTGAGGTCGATCGTGACCGTCGCGCCGGGCGCGATGCTCGCGATCGTCCACGCCAGTCTGTCGCCGGCGGCGTCTGGAGTCACCGTCGGCTCGCTCGCGCCGCCGGGGGTCAGCGTCGCCGAGTTGGCGGTGTAGGACCAGTTCTCCGGCAGCGTGTCGGTGACGACGACGTCGTTTGCGGTCGCCGTCGCCGATGTGTTTCTCACCGTGACGCGCCACGGGAACGGCTGGCCGACCTCGGCGTCGCCTCTGTCGGGGAAGGCGCTGAGGCCGGTCGTCTTGACCAGCGTCAGCGTCGGGAAGTCGAGCACCACTCTGGTGCTGTCGTCGCCGCCGTCGGTGTAGTCGCGGTAGGTGATGCCGCCGTTTCTGGGATCGGTCCGCTCCGACTCCGGCACGCCGAAGTAGTGCGGGATCGCGGCGGTGTTGTCGATCGCCTGGCCGTCGCTGAGGCCGGAGGCCGCGATCAGTCTGGCGGTGTAGGTGATCACGACGTTGCCGCCGGGCGCGATCGGGCCGGCGATCGCCAGCTCGAATCTGCGATCGCCCGCGCTCCACGGCTCCGTCACGGTGACACCGGCCGGCAGCGCGTCGAATCTGACGTCGATCAGCTCGGCGTCGGGCTCGTCGGTCACGACGACGTCGTGGGCCGGCGCGTTGCCGCTGTTTCTGATGCTGAGCCGGTAGGTCAGCAGGTCGTCGGACTGCGCCGTCGCCGGGCCGTCCTCGAAGCTGCCGCCGCCGACTCTCACCTGCTTGTCGATCGAGACTCTCGGCTCGATCACGGTGACGGTCGCTCTCGACTCCGGCGACTCGTCCTCGAACGTCGTCGGGATCGTCGTTCTGTCGAACGGGCCGACTCTGTCGCTGCGGTTGGAGCCGACGGTGACGCTGTTGACGGCGGTGTCGCCGGCGACCACGTCGGCGTTCGCTCTGTCTCTCGCGAGCACGTGGCCGCTGTAGGTCAGTCTCACGACCTGCGGCGTCGACAGCGGGGCGACGAGGTCGCCGAAGTCCCACGCGACCGTCGTCGTGCCGTCACCGTTTCTCAACGGGTCGTAGAACTCGACTCTGTTGACGATCGCGGGGCCGCTGACCGGGGTCACGGCGCCATAGCCGTCGAACGCGATCGTGTCCGGCAGCGTGTCGGTCACGGTGACGTCGTAGAGCGAGACGTCCGCCGGTATCGTCACCAGCACGTCGTAGGTGACGTGCTCGCCGACGGTCGCTCTCAGCGGCGTGACGGTCTTGGCGACCGACGCGCCCTGGATCTGGATCGTGTCCTGCGCTCTCGCCTCGTAGCCGGTGCCGCTGGTGCGGCGGCCGCTCTCGCTGCTCGGCAGCGAGGCCGTTCTGGTGACCACTCTGTTGGTCAGCTCGGCGCCGCCGACCGCGGGATCGTCGACGCTGACGCGGTATCTGAACGACGTTCTGGCGCCCGGCAGCAGCGTCGCGACGGTCTTGGTGATCGTGCGCGCGCCGCTGTTCCAGACGGCGCCGCCGCTGCCCGGCACGGTCGCGCCGTCAGCCAGCGGGGCGTTGCCCGGCGCGACGTCGATCGGCGTCACGCCGACCGGGACCGTGTCGACGAGCGACACGTCGTGCGCGGTCGAGACACGGCCGCCGCTGTTGTCGTTGGTCGTCGTGAGCGTGTACTCGACGATCTCGCCGGGGATCACGCGGTCGGGGTTTCTGTCGTCGCTCTTGGCCTGTCTGATGACCGGCTCGACGAGCGTCGTTCTGACGAGCGCCGAGTTCTGCGTCTGCGCGCCCTCGACCGGGTCGGTCCATCTCAGCGTCGCTCTGTTGGTGATGTCGCCGCTGGTGCGGGTGTTGCCCGCGACGTCGGCGACGAGCGTGCTGAACGTGAGCGTGACGACCGCGTTGGCCCCGTTCGGCGGGACGACGAAGTCTCTTCTGATTCTGATCCCGGGCGCGCTGCCGGCCGGCTCGTCGAGCACGACGTCGGCGAGCGTGATCGGGCCGCTGACCGCGAGTCTGCCGCTGCCGGCGACGTACGGCTGACGCGTGACGCTGTCGAGCGTGTCGGCGACGAAGCCGTCGCCGTGCAGCGTCGTGCCGGCCGGGATCGTCACCGTGACGGTGTAGTCGACGCGCTCGCCGATCGTCGCCTGCGCGGCGGTGTTGCCGTCGGCGGAGCTGTCGACCGGGGTCGTCACTCTCTTGGCGACGGTCGCGTCGGCGGTGTAGACGTCGGATCTGTCGTCGGCCGCAGGAGCGTTCGGGGTCGCCGCCGACGGGTGGCTCGGGTCGATGTTGTTCGCCGGCGTGTACGGGTACAGCGTGTTGAGGTTCGTTCTGCCGGCGAAGTCGCGCACGCCCGCTCGGTTGTCGAGCTGACGTGACGGGCCGATGTCGATCGGCACGATCACGCTGTACTCGAGCGTCGTGGTCGTGCCGGCGGCGATCAGCGGCACCGTCCACTCGATGTGGTCGGCGAGACCGCCGCCGTCGATGCAGACCGCGCCGGGGGCGACCACGAACGTGCAGTCGTAGTCTCTGAGCGGCAGCACGTCCCAGACTCTCACCTGCTCGGCGTCCTGGCCGCCGCTGTTGGTGACGTCGACGCGGTAGGTGACTCTGTCACCGGCCTGGACCAGTCTGTGGTCGACGTTGGCGCCGAACGGTCCCAGCACCTGGGAGCCCCCGCGCTCGACTCTCGCGACGCCCTTGACGAGGTCGACCTCCGGCGTCTCGAGCTGGAACTCGCGCCGATCGCGCAGCGGCTCGGAGACTCTCTCGGTGTTCTCGGCCGAGAACTTCATCAGGTTGCCGAGGATGTCCTGGTTGTGATCGTCGACCGAGGGGCCGACGATCGTCGAGATGACGCGCTCGAAGATGCGGCTGCCTCTCGGCACCGTGCTGCCGCCGACGGTCCAGCCGAGCACGCTGTCGGAGTCCGACAGGCTGTCGTCGATCGTCGCGGTGACGTCGTTGGGGCCGTGGACGCTGTCGCTGCCTCTCTCGTATCTGGCGCCGGAGGGCAGGAAGTCGCGGATCACCTGCGGCGCGGTGTCGACGCCGACGGGGAAGTCGACGTGCAGCTGCCAGCAGACGCGGTCGCCCGGGTGGTAGACCGGGATCGTTCTGACGTACGTCGCGATCGCGCAGTCGGTGCCCGACTGGGCGACCAGCTTGAAGATCGACGGACGCGCCGCGAGCTGGCCGGCCTGGCTGGCGTCCGGCAGCGAGGTGCCGGTGCCGTAGCCGGCGTCGTGGTTGATCTCGGGGCCGGGCGTGGTGCAGTCGGGCGTGCCCGGCGCGAGACAGCGGACGATCGCGTCGGCGTCGGTCGTGACTCTGTTCTCGACCTCGTCGCGCGTCAGGATCGGCGTCGTCGGGAGGAAGTTTCTCTGGTAGTGGGTGCGGGTGACGGTCGGGAATCTGAGCGTGAAGGTCTGGCTCACGTCCGTCTGCGCCAGCTGCGGGAAGTCACCCTGGTCCCAGGTGATCGTGAAGGTGCCGTCGGCGTTCTCGGTGACGCTCGTGTACGGCATCGTCGGCGCTCTGCCGCCGACCGGGTCGCACTGGGAGTCCGGCGCGTCGTTCTGCGTCGTGTAGTTGACCGGGCCGATCGGGCAGAGGCCGCTCGGCAGCGTGTCGGTGACGACGGCGTCTCTGACGGAGCGGTACTCGGAGGTCTGGAAGGTCAGCGTCCAGATCGTCTCGGCGCCCTGCACGAGCGCGGGATCGGAGCCCTCCTTGTGCACGACCCAGTCCTCAGCGGTGCGCGTCAGCCACGTCTCGTCTGAGACGGCGAGCGTGCCGTCGTAGGAGCCGGAGGCGGTCGCGTAGTTGGTCAGCTCCTGCTCGTCGCGCGTCTCCGGGCCGCTGTTGTTGTCGAGGTTGGTGCCCTGCGCGCCGGTTCTCGCCGGCGTCGCGCCGGTCCACGTCATCGTGTTCTCGCGGATCGGGATCGCAGCGCGGTATCTCAGCTCGTATCTGCCTCTGCTCGCGAGCGTGCCGATCGTCCACTCGACTCTGGTGTACACCGCTCTCGGGAGCGGGCCGGCGCCGTCGGGGTCGATGTTGACGGTCTCGACGACGGTCGGGACGTCGCAGGGGGCGAGCGCCGGGACGACGATCGGGCCCTTGCCGGGGTACTCCTCGGCGCTGCCGAGGTTGGTCGGAGCGTTTCTGGTGTTGTCGGCGCCGGGCCCGCCGCAGCCGAGGAACTCGAGGCCGGCGGGGACGTAGTCGACGACTCTGACGCCGTTGGTCGGTCTGATCCCGTTGTTTCTCACCGTGACCGTGTAGACGGTCTGGTGGTCGTGCACGCCGCGCATGATCTCGCCCTCCCAGGAGGGCTCGTCCTTCTCGATCTCGATCGCGTTGATCGTGGTGACGCTTCTCAGCACCGGCGTGTAGCCGGTGTAGCTGGTGGCGCTCGGCCCGACCGGCAGGCCGTTTCCGTCGAATCTCGGGATGTAGCGCGGCTGGTCGTTGAGAAACGCCTGCGCCGAGATCTCGAATCTGTCACCGACGTCGTAGACCGCCGGGTCGTAGTCGACGTCGAACGCGAGCGTGTTGAAGGCGTTCGGCGAGAGGTCCGCGACGTTGGTGAAGATCAGCGTCGTCTCCCCCGCCGCCGGGCCCGCGATCGACGTCGGCGCCTGCGCGGCGCCGCCGCTGTAGGTGACGCCTCTCGGCAGCACGACGCGGAAGCTCAGGTTGTAGCCGTACGGCTGCCCAGCGGGGTTTCTCACCTCGATGCTGATCGGGACCGTTTCACCGTGAAGGATCGTCGGCGAGTTGATCGTGCCGGTGATATTCGGCGTGCCGTCCGCGTGCGCGGAGGTGACGAATGTCGCAAAGCCCAGCAGACCGAACACGGCCGCAAGGGTGAGACTCAGCGCACGAAGGCGCAGACGAACGAGCATCGAGAGGAACCTCATGTCGGGGGATCGGAAGCGTTCACTTGCCATCCGTCGCGCGACCGACGGTGCTTCCCCCCTCCCAATCGGCAGCCCCGGTGTGGCACCTGATCGCTACTGCCCGTTTTGGCGCGTCAACGCTCTCAAGGTTCGCGCGTGACGTGCGTTCGCCGACGCGCTGTCGGGCGCGGCTCAGCGGAGGTCGAACTCCTCCCCGCCGTCGCGGCTGGGAGCGGTCGGGGCCGGTTCGGGGGTGGTGGCGGGCGGCCTCGGCGCGGCGGCGGGCGGGTCGGGATCGGCCGGAGGCGGCGTGGGATCGGAGGGCGTCGGCGCGGCGGCCGGCGGCGTCGTCGCCTCGGGCGGGGCGGTCGGCGGCGAGTCCGTCGGCGTGGAGCCGCCGGGCGCGGGTGCGCCGGCCGCGGAGTCGGCTCCGCCGCCCGTCGCGGCGGCGTT
>DATIOB010000588.1:0-3041 GCA_035473605.1 Conexibacter sp. | reverse complement strand
CCCCGCTCAGCAGCAGGTCGACCAGCTTCACGGCGCCGCCGGCGCCGCGCAGCGCCGCCTCGAAGGAGGCCTCGACGACGACGGTGTCGGCGTCGATCGCGCCGCCGCCGGCCGCGCACAGCTCGTCGATCGCGCGGATGTAGCGGATCGGGTGCACGGCGGCGAGCGTCTCCTCCGCCACGCGCGGCGCCTCGACGCGCTCCATCCCGAACCAGTCGTGGCGGGCCAGCTCGCGCTCGATCGCGGTGATGCGATCCGCGCGCTCCGGGTGCGGACCGGTGTCGTGCAGCAGCGAGGAGGGGTGCGAGAGGTAGACCGCGGGCGCCATGCGAGTACCGTACTGGCCCCCTCGCATGGAACGTCCCGTCACGATCGAGGCCGACCTCGCCGTCGTAGGTGCAGGAGGAGCCGGGCTCTACACAGCCCTCACCGCGGCCGCCGCCGGGGCGCGCGTCGCGCTCGTCTCCGCGACGCCGCTGGCCGAGTCCTCCTCCTACTGGGCGCAGGGCGGGCTCGCCGCCGCGCTGGCGATCGACGACAGCCCCGACCGCCATCTGCAGGACACGCTCGTGACCGGTCGCGGCACCGTCCGCCGCAGCGCGGCCGAGGTGCTGAGCAACGAGGCGCCCGCGATGGTGAAGGACCTCGCGCGGCTCGGCGTCCATTTCGACGCCGACCGCAAGGGCCGCCTCGCGCTCGGGCTGGAGGGCGGCCACAGCGTCCGCCGGATCGTCCACGCGGGCGGCTCGGCGACCGGCCGGCGCGTCTCGCGCCAGCTGTCGGCGCTCGCGGCCGAGGATCCCCGCATCGAGGTGCTGGAGGAGAGCGCGGCGACCGCGGTGCTCGTGCGCGACGGCCGCGCCGCCGGCGTGCGGCTGCGCGACGGCCGCCTCGTGCTCGCGCGCGCGGTCGTGCTCGCGACCGGCGGTGCCGCGGCGCTGTGGGCGCGCTCGACCAACCCGGTCGGCTCCAGCGGCAGCGGACTGCTGCTGGCGCAGCGGGCCGGCGCGCAGCTGGCCGACCTCGAGATGGTCCAGTTCCACCCGACCGCGGTCGCGGGCGTCGACGGCGCCGACAGCTTCCTCGTGACCGAGGCGGTCCGCGGCGAGGGCGCGCTGCTGCTCGACGACCACGGCGAGCGCTTCGTCGACGAGCTGCAGCCGCGCGACGAGGTCTCGCGCGCCGTCGCGCGCAAGATGCTGGAGAGCGGCGCGCCGTCGGTCTCGCTCGACATGCGCGCGATCGACCCCGCGCTCTTCCCGAACGTCGTGACGGTGCTGCGCAGAGCGGGGCTCGATCCCACGCGCGAGCTGATCCCGGTCGCGCCGGCCGCCCACTACATGATGGGCGGGATCGCGACCGACCTCGACGGCCGCTCGTCGCTGCCGGCGCTGTACGCCGTCGGCGAGTGCGCCTGCACCGGTCTGCACGGCGCCAACCGGCTCGCCTCCAACTCGCTCAGCGAGTGCTTCGTCTTCGGCCGCCGCGCGGCGCTCGCCGCGCTCGACGAGCCGCGTGTGAGCGGGATGCCGGGGGTGCCGCCGTCGAGCCCGCCGCCGCGGCTGAGCGCCGCCAGCCGCGAGGCGCTGTGGCGCGACGCCGGGATCGAGCGCGACGCCGAGGGGCTGCGCTCGCTGCTGGACGACCCGCACCCGCTCGTCGGGCTGCTCGCGGCGAGCGCACTGGCGCGCGAGGAGAGCCGCGGCGCTCACCAGCGCCGCGACTTCCCAAACATCGACCCGGCGCTCGACGGCCACCACACGGTCGTCACCGACGGCGACGCGCCGTCGTTGATGTTCTGGCGCTGACATCCCCTGTCACAGCAGCAGAAGAACGTGCACGTTCACTGTCTCGTTCCTGACGCCCTGTCCAGCGAACGCAAACGTTTCGACTTAATACGCGGTTAACAGTTCCATGGCCTGAGCTTCACAACTCGGTGGGATGCTCCGCCCTGCCACAGGAGTACGGCACGGGGATCGAGAAGGAGAGAACTGGCGTCATGTATCGCTTCAGCCGGGCGATCTATCGCGAACTTGCGAGCGAGATCGTCGAGGGCCCGACCACCGCGGGCACCATCAACAACCACGAGCGTGTGCTGAGAGCTTGCGAGAGCGCGATCGAGCGCCTCGCGACCGACCGCCACTACTTCGCGAGGCCGGCCCGCTCGCTGTTCCACGACATCCGCCCGTATTTCCCGATGTCGGCCCAGGCGCGGATATACCACGTGATCGACCGCTACATCGCGTGCGCCGACGAGTTCCTCTCGCGGCAGCCGATGACCGGCTACGACCTCGCCGGGAACCCGCTTCAATGCCGCGCCACGACGCGCAAGGGCACCGCCTGTCAACGCATGCCGTTGCCGCACAACGGCTACTGCCCATCGCACCAGCATCTCGCCGAGACCGAGATCGCCGCCGAGCGCGAGCAGCGCGAAGCAGCGCTCGCCGCGGCGTAGGCAGGCGGCCGCACCACCCGACAGCAGTGCGCCGCGCCGGATAGCGTGCGCGGCGCGATGCTGCTGGGAGTCGACGTCGGAGGGACCTTCACGGACGCCGTCCTGTTCGGGGACGGCCTGCTCGTCACGGCGAAGTCGCCGACGACGCCGGAGGACCAGTCGCTCGGCGTGATGGCCGCCGTCGCGGCCGTGCTGGAGCGCGCCGGCCGCAGCGCCGCCGACGTGACCGTCTTCGCGCACGGCATGACCGTCGCGACCAACGCGCTGCTGGAGGGCAGCTCGGCCCGCACCGCGCTGATCGCGACCGCCGGCTTCGAGGACGTCGTCGAGCTGGGCCGCCAGGCGCGCGCCGACCTCTACCGCCTCTGCGCGACCCACCCCGCCCCGCTCGTCCCGCGCGAGCTGCGCTTCGGCGCGCCGGAGCGGATGACGCCGGAGGGGCCGCTGCGCCCGCTCGCCGCGGCCGACGCGGCTGCGCTGGCGACGCGCGTCGCGGCCGCCGAGCCCGAGGCCGTCGCCGTGGTGCTGCTGCACGCCTACCGCCACCCCGCGCACGAGCTGGCGCTGCGCGACGCGCTCGCCGACG
>DATIOB010000587.1:0-4617 GCA_035473605.1 Conexibacter sp. | reverse complement strand
CTGCCGGCGCGGCAGCGCGCGCGTGGCGCCGGTCGGCTCGCGCGGCTCGGCCGCCGCGGCGGCGGCAGCAGCAGCGCCACCGCCGCGCAGCACGCGCGTCGCCGCGGTGCCGGCCGGCAGGTGGGCGGTCTGGTCGGTCGGGGTGACGGGCGAGATGCCGCGAGCGCCGGCGAGCAGCGCGCGGCCGAACGCCTCGGCGTCGGCGGGGCGGCCCTCCGGCTCCAGCGCGAGCGCCAGCGCGACCGCCTGCGAGAGCGTCGGCGGCACGTCCGGGTTGAGGTCCTCCAGCCGCAGCGGCGCCTCGCGCTGCTGCTTGAGCGCCAGCTCCGAGAGTGAGGTCGCCTCGTACGGCAGGCGGCCGGACAGCAGCTGGTAGGCGACGACGCCGAGCGAGTAGATGTCGGCGCGCGGACCCGACTCCTCGCCGCGCGCCTGCTCGGGCGCCAGGTAGGCGGCGGTGCCGAGCACCGAGCCGACCTGCGTGATGCTCGACTGCTCGGTCGCCTTCGCGATCCCGAAGTCGGCGAGCTTGACGACGCCGTCCTGGGAGCGCAGCAGGTTGCCCGGCTTCACGTCGCGGTGCACGACGCCGTTGCGGTGGGCGTAGTCGAGGCCGCGGCAGGCCTGCACGAGGATCTCGACCGCCTCATCGACCTCGAGGTGCCCGCGCTCCTTCAGCAGCTCCGCGCATGACTGGCCCTGCACGTACTCCATCACGATGAAGTGCTGGTGCTGGGCCTCGTCGAGGCCGAAGTCGAAGACCTGCACGACGTTGGGATGCACCAGCCGCGCCGCCGCCAGCGCCTCGCGGCGGAAGCGCGAGACGAACGAGGGGTCGTCGGCGAGGTGCTCGGCGAGCAGCTTGACGGCGACGTAGCGCTCCAGCCGGCGGTCGAAGGCGAGCTGGACGGTCGACATGCCGCCGATCCCCAGCCGCCGCTCCATCTCGTAGCGCCCTGCGATCGTCATGCTCACGGCGTCCCTCCCTGTCCGGGCGCGAGCGCGCCGCCGGGGTTGCCCTGGTTGACGTCGGGCTGGCTCGGATCGGCGGTGCCGCCGTCGCCGCTGTCGCCGCCGCCCTCAGGCGGCGTCGTGCCGCCTCCGGTGTCGGGCGGGGTCGTCGTGCCGCCGCCGGTGTCGGGCGGCGTCGTCGGCGTCGTCTCCGGCGGGGTCGTCGTCTCGGGCGTCGTGACGACGGTCGTCGGGATCGTCTCCTGGTCGCACTCGACGACCAGCTCCTGCAGCGTCGAGGCGCCCTGGCGCAGCCCGCGGATCAGCTGTCTGTCGACGGTCGCGGCGTTGAGGCGGGCGACGTCGTCGCCGAATCTCGCGGCGGCGGCCTGGGCACGGGTCACATCGCCGCCCTGGCAGGCAGCGGAGACGCCATCGAGGGCGTTGCTGAGCTTGCTCGCCTGATCGCCCGGAAGGAGACCGTTGCTGTCCCCGCACGCGACGAGAATGGCGGCGGCGCAGCCCAGCACGCCGATCAAGATGGCTTTGGAAGCACGGCTGACGGCAAAGCGCATCGACCCACCATCCTACTGGCCGTGCGCGAGACGGTCCGCCAGCGAGTCCGGGAGGCGCTCCCGGCGGATCGCGGCGGCCGCCGCGGCAACGTCGTATTCGGTGCGGTGGAAGGCCGCCGTCCAGGCGTCGGTGTCGAGCAGCAGCCACGCCGCGCGCGGATCGCCGTCGCGCGGCTGGCCGACGCTGCCGGGGTTCAGCAGCCACTCGCCGTCGGCGAGGTCGAGCAGCTCGCCGTCGAGGCGCTTCTCGCCGGTCGCCGCTCTGCCGGCGCCACGGGTGTAGGAGAGCGCCACGTGGGAGTGGCCGATGCACGCGACTCTGTGGCGCAGGACGTCGAAGCACAGCTCGGCCTGGAGCGGCGAGAGGACGTACTCCCAGATCGGGTCGCGCGGGCTGGCGTGGTAGAGCCCGACGGCCTCGTCGAGCTTCTGCGGCTCGAGCCCGCGCAGGTAGTCGAGTGCGTCGGCGGCGATCGTCTCGCGCGTCCAGCGGGCGGCCAGCGCCGCGCCGGCGGAGAACTCGTCGAGCGGGATGTCGCCGCGCACGGCGAGGTCGTGGTTGCCGGCGAGCGAGACCGTCGCGTAGCGGCGGATCAGGCCGACGCAGGCGTCGGGGTCGGCGCCGTAGCCGACGAGGTCGCCGAGGCACCAGAGCTCGTCGGCCGTGACCGCCTCGACCGCGTCGAGCACGGCTTCGAGGGCCTGCCTGTTGCCATGGATGTCGGAGACGACGGCGACGCGCATGGGCGCGGAGTCTTTCGCAGCGCGCCGGTCTGGCGCGCTGGTGCTACCTCGACGATGGGACTGGCGTGAACCAGCGTGCTACTGCTCGCCGCGCGGGTCCACGCCGCCGAACTCGGGCAGGTTCTTGATGCCCTCGCTCGTCTGCCACTTCGAGTAGTTGTCCTCCATCGCGTCGATCAGCTCGCGCATGAAGCGCGCCGAGAGATTGACGCGAGAGACGACCACGCCCGGGATCTCGTCGTCGTCGACCTCATGGTCGACACGAGCGAACGTGACGGTGAACTCATACTCCGAGTGGCTCACGTTTGCGAAGTTCGAATACACCCCCGCCATGATGTCTGGCGAGAAGTGGATGTTGATGTGGCGCTCTCGGTCGTCGTCCATGGGGCCTAGTATCGCAGTCGTGCGCATCATCGTCCTGGCCGTCGGCAAGCTGCGGCCCCCCTTTGCAGACGACGTCCAGCACTACCAGAAGCTGCTCGCGCGACACGCCCGCGTCGAGCTCGTGGAGGTGCGGGAGGACGAGCAGGTCGCCAGACGGATCCCCGAGCGCGCCTACGTGTCGCTGCTCGACATCGGCGGCCAGTCCTACGACTCGGTCGAGTTCAGCCGTTTCCTGGAGGATCGGCGCCAGGGCGGGCGCGACGTCTGCTTCGTCGTCGGCGGCCCGTACGGCCTCCAGATCGAGGCCGACCACAGACTGTCGCTCGGCAGGCTGACGCTGCCGCACCAGCTCGCGCGCGTCGTGCTGCTGGAGCAGATCTACCGCGGCCACAAGATCCTCGCGAACGAGCCGTATCACTACTGAGCGTGCGCGCGCCGGCCCGCCCCGCCGCAGCGGAGCGGGCGCACGCGCGTCTGTCGGTCAGTCGTCGAAGCGGGCGTAGCCGGAGGTCGGGGCCAGTCCGATCGAGTTGAAGCCGCCGCCGGCGTCGAGCCGCGTCCCCGCGAGGCTGAGCGCGAACACGTCGCCGTACGGCTGGACCTCCCAGGACGGAAGGCCGGTCGTCAGGTCGAGCGCCTTCAGCGTGTCGTTGTCGAGGTAGAGCGTCGAGCCGTCGAGCAGCATCGCGGTGGTCGGGAAGGTCGAGCTCGGCAGCGTCGCCGATCTCGCCCCGGTGACCGCGTCGAGCGCCGCCGCGTTGGTCTGATCGCCGGCGCCCGTTCTGAAGGCGCCGCCGACGTAGACCGTGCCGCCGCCGGCCTGCAGCGTGGAGATCCGGCCCTGCGGGACGGGTCTGCCGTCGCCGATCGCCTCCGGATTCCACGGCAGCAGCGCGCCGCTGGTCGCATCGACGGCCGCCAGGCTCCAGCGGGTGGTGCCGTTGACGGCCGTGAAGAGGCCGCCGAGGTAGAGCGATCCGCCGAGCACGGCCATCGATCTGACGCCCGAGAGGGGCGAGCTGATCGGTCCGAAGCCGACGTCGACCGTGTAGGAGGTCAGTCTGCCGTCGCCGAGGTCGAACGCGGCGAGGCCGCTGCGCGGCTGCCCGTCGACGCTGCTGAACCAGCCGCCCACGTACAGCGAGCCGCCGTGCGCCAGCAGCGAGTGGACGTCACCGTCGACCGACGGCGCCCAGCTCAACAGCGCGCCGCTGGTCGTGTCGAAGGCGGCGAGCCCTCTGCGCGGCTGGCCGGCGGCCGTCGTGAAGAGGCCGCCGGCTGCGATCCGCGAACCGTCGACGAGCAGGGCGTGAACGGTGTCGTCGGGATCGGGTGCCCACGGCAGCAGGTTGCCGCCGCCGTCGAGCGCGGCGAGGTTGTGGCGGATCGTCCCGCCGACGCTGTGGAAGTCGCCGCCGACATAGGTGTAGCTGCCGGTCTCGGCGATCGCCTGGACGGGGCCGCTGGCGGCGACGCTCCACGGTGACAGCGCGTCGCTGCCGTCGAAGGCGGCGATCCGCAGGCGGGTCTGGCCGGCGATCTCGTTGAAGCCGCCGCCGACGACGAGGTTGCCGTCCACGAGCGCGAGCGTCGAGACGGTCTCGTCGGGGCTGGGATCCCAGCCGTGCAGCGTTCCGTCGTCGGCGTCGAGCGCCGCCAGATATCTGCGCGGCTCCCCGTTGACCGTCGTGAACGAGCCGGCCGCGTAGATCGTGCTGCCGCGCGCCTGCAGCAGCGCCACGGCGCGGTTGGGTCGCGGCGACCACTCGCCGTAGCGGTCGCCGGTCGTCGCGTCGTACGCGAGCGCGTAGTCGGTGAGGCTGGTCGGGCCGCTTCTCAGGCTGCCGGCGAGGTAGACGCGGCCGTTCGCCGTGGCGATCGAGTCGACGCGGCCGCCAAGGCCGGTCGGGACCCAGGGAGTGAGCGCTCCCGTCGCGGTGTCGACCGCGGCGAGCGCGGCTCG
>DATIOB010000586.1:0-3667 GCA_035473605.1 Conexibacter sp. | reverse complement strand
GGCGTCCGCGACGGTCCCGCCGGCGGTCGCGGCGTCCGCGACGGCCGCGCGCGATGCCGCGCTGACCAGATCGATCCGCCGCGCGCTCGGCGAGACGGCCGCCACGGGCGCGATCGTCGGCGTCTGGCAGCCCGGCAGAAGCGCGTACGTGCGCAGCTTCGGCGTGCGCGAGCGCGGGACGCGTCGTCCGATGCGCAGCGACCTCTACATGCGCATCGGCAGCGTCACCAAGACGTTCACCGTGACGGCGCTGCTGCAGCTCGTCGACGCCGGCAGGGTCGCGCTCGACGACCCGATCTCCAAGTACGTCCCCGGCGTGATCAGCGGCGAGACGATCACGCTGCGGCAGCTCGCCTCGATGCGCAGCGGCCTCGTCAACTACACCGTCGTCGACGCCTTCGACAGATCGCTGACCGACGATCCCGACCGGTCGTGGACGCCGCCGCAGCTGCTCTCGTACGCGATCGCCAGCCCGCTGCTGTTCGCGCCCGGCAGCTCGATGTCGTACTCGAACACGAACACGGTCCTGCTCGGCCTCGTCGTCGAGCAGGTCTCCGGGGAGCGGATCGGCGCCTACATCCGCAGACACATCACCGCTCCGCTGCGGATGACGCAGACGAGCTTCCCGAGCGGCGTGCGACTGCCCTCGCCGCACGCGCAGGGGTACGCGAACTCGACGCCGGACGGGCGGATCGCGGACGCGACGAACTGGAACCCGACCTGGACCTGGGCCGCCGGCCAGATGGTCTCGACGCTGCGCGACCTGCGCATCTGGGCGCCGCGGCTGGCGACCGGCCGGGGGCTGCTCTCGCCCGCGACCCAGCGTCTGCGCACCGCTTCGCTGAGAGGCTCAGACCGCGCGCTCGTCTACGGGCTCGGCATCTTCGGCGTCAACGGCTGGGTCGGCCACAACGGCTCGCTGCCCGGGTACCAGACGATCGCCATCTACCGCCCGCGCACGCGCACGACGGTCGTCGCGCTCGTCAACGCCGACATCGAGTCGCGCGGCTACGCCCCCAGCACGCTGCTCGGCAGAGCGATCACCGGCGTCGTCAGCCCGCGCAGCGTCTACACGCTGCCGGCCGCCCCGACGGACGACGGGGATGAGTGAGGTCGCTCGGCAAGGGGAGGGCCTGATCCAGCGGTGACGGCACGCCGGCGCCGTCAGCGGCCGGGGTTGGGCGTCGCGGCGGCGCAACGGAGGAGCAGGTGCGACCGAGGTCGTTTGCGGGCCGGCGCTGCGGGCAGCGAGGGGGAAGGAGCAGAACGCCCTCGAACCGCGAAGGTGCTGATCTGACGACGACGACCGCACCTGCGCCGGTCCCTGCGCGTCCGGCCGAACCCGAGCGCGAGGCCGTTGTGCTTGACGAAGCGGCGCATCAGCGTGCGAGCAGCCCGAGCGCGGTGAAGTACGCCAGCCCGACGAAGATCACGACGAGGTAGACGACGAACATCGCGCGCATCTCAGGACTCCAGCGCGCAGGTCGCCGGCCGCGACCGCGGCCGGTCTCAGCCCGAGGCCGCCGATCGCCTCCGCGCAGGCGCGCTCCTCCTGCTGCTCCAGCGCCTCGCGCGTCGGCGCGTCGAGCAGCGCGCAGGCGGCCGCTCCGTCGCCGTCGCCGAGCGCCGAGGAGAACCGCTCCGTCACGTCGCGCACCTGCGCGCGCTCATCCGCGTGGCCGCAGCCGACCACCGCGAGCGCGACGACGGCCAGCACGATCGGGAGCTTCGATCCCATCTGCCGGCGAGATCCCCGCCTGGCCCGCGGCTCACACGAGCGCGCGACCGGCCGCTCCGGTCGGGAGTACCTGTTCGAGCATGCCCGAGGACGAACGCACGACCTCCGCCGCGCCGCTGGCGCGCGGCGAGACTCAGCGACCACGCCGCGATCTGGGCGGACCTGCGGCCGCGACGCCGACAGCGAGGCGGCCTGCGTCAGACGAGCGGATGCGGGTAACGGGGCAGACATGTCCGCGACCGTCTCCATCCCCCAACGCGCGACCGTCCGCGTCGCGACCCTTCCCGGCGTCTTCCGGCCGCACAGCGACGCGCTGCTGCTGGCCGCCGTCATGCGCGAGAAAGGGCTCGCGCGCGACGCCGACGTGCTCGACCTCTTCACCGGCAGCGGCCTGCTCGCCGTCGCGGCGGCACTGGAGGGCGCCCGCAGCGTCACGGCCGTCGACATCTCGCGCAGGGCCGTGCTGACAGCGCGCCTGAACGCGCTGCGCAACGGCGTCGGCGCGCGCGTACGAGCGCAGCGCGGCGACCTCTTCGCACCGCTCGTCGGCCGTCGCTTCGACCTGATCACCGCCAACCCGCCCTACCTGCCGGGCGAGCAGGAGATGCCGCGCGCCGGCGCGGCCCGCGCGTGGGAGGGCGGCGACGACGGGCGGGTGCTGGTCCACGCCCTCTGCGACGGCGCGCACGAGCGGCTGACGCCCGGCGGCACGCTGCTGCTGGTGCAGTCGTCGCTGACCGGCGAGCGCGAGACGCTCGACCGGCTCGCCGCCGGCGGGCTGCGCGGCGAGGTCGTCGTGCGTCGCAGCGGCCCGCTCGGCCCGCTCGCGCAGGCCCGTGCCGACGCGCTGCGGGCAGCCGGCCGGCTGGCGCCCGGCGCCGACGAGGAGGAGCTGCTCGTGATCGCCGCGAACGCGGCAGGCGCACGATGAGCGAACCTCGATGACAGCGCGCTGACACGGGGATCCGCCGTCGCGCGGCGAACGCGGTACGGTCGGATCGGGCACTCGCGGTGCGACATCCGCCGGCGCTCATGACGTACGCAACGGGCGGGTTCCATCTTCCTGCAGCGGGGATGGCCGAACGGGCGCAACCTCAAGCTCTCGAGGAGGCAGCGTGTCCGTGCAACCCCCTTCCGTCCCGGCGCACGTCGGCTTCAGCATCCGGATCCGTCCCGATCGCGATCGCGTGATCGTCGTGCTCGGCGGCGAGTTCGACCTCGCCACCGCCGGGCGCGTCGAGCGCTGGACAGGCGAACTGCAGGAGCGCGGGTTCACCTCGCTCGTGCTCGATCTGCGCAGGCTGACCTTCATCGACTCCAGCGGCTTGAAGCTCCTGCTGCGGCTCGACGCCACCGCGCGCGCCGACGGCTTCTCGTTCGCGATCATCGACGGCGAAGGGCCGGTCCGCCGGCTGCTGGAGCTGACCTGTCTGACCGACCGCTTCGCGCACGCCGCGCCCCCGGCGGTCGGCTGAAGCGGCGATCGGTCAGCCGCGCTCCGCCTCGGGATCCGGCGCGAGCACGAACGACTCGATCGCGTGAGTACCGCGTGCGAACCTGCGCGGCCGGGACTCCAGCGTCCGCGGCACGCCGCGCGGTTCAGCGGCCGCTGCCGAGCGGGGTCGAGCGCAGCAGCTCGCCCTCGGACGCGAGCGGCGGCGTGGGTGCGTCGGCACGTTCGCGGATCCCGTCGAGCAGCTCCAGCAGCGCTTCGCCGGCCGTGCGCGTCGGCTGCCAGCCGAGCCGTTCGCGGATCCGCGTCGTGTCGAGCAGGGGGACGCCGAGCGCGAGGTCGATCCAGCCCGGCTCCGTCGGCTGCAGCCGCAGCCGCCAGGTGAGGTCGGCGGCGGCTCGCAGCAGGCCGCCGCGCAACGGCAGCCGGCGAGCGCCGAGCAGGCGCGCCAGCTCGGGCCCGTCGAGGACCGGCTC
>DATIOB010000585.1:0-7746 GCA_035473605.1 Conexibacter sp. | reverse complement strand
TCCGCCGCGTCCGCCGCGAACGCCGCGATCGACCACGTCAACTCCTGGGTGCTCGGGACGCCGAAGGACGACTGGGTCAGCGCGGCCATCGTGTCCGACGGCTCCTACGGCGTTCCCGAGGGCCTCATCTCCGGGTTCCCGGTCACCTCGACCGGCGGATCCTGGGAGATCGTCCAGGGCCTGGAGATCGACGACTTCTCGCGCGCTCGCATCGACGCCTCGGTCAACGAGCTGGTCGAGGAGCGCGAGGCGATCAGGCAGCTGGGCCTCATCTCCTAGCAGCACAATCCGGGAGTTCCCACGGAGGCGAGCAGCGTCAGCGCGCTGCCGTGGAACTCCCAGTGCGAAGCACGGGACCGTCGGCGCGGAGGGGGTCGCGCCGCGCGGTCGAACCGCTGCCTACGCCGGCAGCCAGCCCTTGTCGTCCCGCCGAACTCTGCCTTCCTCCTCCAACTGCGGGAGGATGCGGTAGAGGTAGTTGGGCTTGATGCCCATGTGCTCGGCCAGCTCCGGGATCGTGATCCCAGGCCGCGTCCGCACCAGCTCGACCGCCTGCGCCGCGCGCGTGTTGTCGCCGCGGCTGCCGCGCGGGCGTCCGCGCCTGGCAGCGCTCGCACCGTTGCGTGCCACCGTGCTGGCGGCGCCGCGAGAGCGCCCGCGCACGGGTCGTGCCTCTACTCCGCCCAGCGCCGCTGCGGCGGCCTCCAGCCGGTGGTACTCGTCGAGCAGCGGGCGCAGCTCTCTCAAGCGCCCCTCGATCTCTTTCACTTTCGCATCGAGAAAGTCAGCCACTTCGTATCCGGTCCTTTCCGCGATCTGGCTCCGACGAGGTGGAAAACACAAACGTCTACGACCGACCCCTGGCATTGCGGCCTGATCGTCCGCCCCCTGAATTCCCCCTACGTATGTGTTCAATCACCGGCCCAATCACTGCGGTTCAGCCGGCTGATCCGAATCTTAGCGCGGTGAGGCGTCACCTTGGGCACACCGAATGGCGCGTTGCAGTCGTTACTGGTCAGCGTGCTTCGAGCAACGCTTTGAGACGTTCCAGTGAACGCTGCGCTTCACGGTGTGAGAGCCCGCCGACGAGCACGCGGCCGGCGACCGCGCCGAGCGGCCCGCCGGGCGGCTTGAACGAGTGCTCGTAGGTGAAGCGGGTGCCGCCGCCGTCGATCGGCGCCAGCTCGTAGACGATCGTCGCGTGCGAGTGCGCCGGGCCGCGGCCGTGCCACTCGGCGCGTCGCGGCGGCTGCATGTCGGCGACCGTCCACTCGACGTGCAGGTGGGCGCCGCGGAGGTTGAGCGTCTGCTCGAAGGTCGAGCCTCTGCGCAGCCGCGTCGGCGTGTCGTCGCCCAGCTTGCGGTGGATCGTCACCCAGTCGCTGAGTCTGCGCGGGTCGAGCACGACCTCCCACACCTGCTCCGGCGGAGCGGCTATGTCGATCGCGGTGGTGACGAGTGACATCGACCTGGACCCTACCTCGCCGCCAGCGGCTCTTCGCGCTCCCACTCGCCGAGCGCGTGCTCGATCGCCGCGTCGAGCCGGTGCAGCCGCAGCCCGAGCAGGCCGGCGATGTCGCCGGGGCGCGGCAGCAGGTCGCTGCCGAGGCCGTCCATCAGCGGGCCGACGAGCGCGTGCTGCTCGCCCGCGATCGCGGCCGCGATGCGGCTCGTGATGCTCGTCGGCGCCGGCGGGTCGAGCGCCAGCACCGGGCGGTCGAGCAGCATCAGGTCGCGGATCCGCTCGATCAGCTCGCGGTAGCTGACGACGTCGGGTCCGGCGAGGTCGTGCGAGCGCGGCGCGCCGTCCGGCAGCGCGACGACGGCGGCGCGCGCGAGCGCCTCGATCACGTCGCGCTCGTCGACCGGCTGGGTGCGGAAGTCGCGCCAGCCGGGCAGCGCCAGCACCGGCATCCGCTCGATCAGGCGGACGAGGAAGCGGAACGAGCGCGAGCGGGCGCCGATCACGATCGAGGCGCGCAGCGCGAGCGCGTCGGGGACGGCGTCGAGCAGCACGCGCTCGACCGCCAGCCGGCTCGAGAGGTGCGCCGACGGCGCGACCGTCTCCGGCACCAGCCCGCCGAGGTAGACGACGCGGCGCACGCCGGCCGCGCGCGCCGCGGTCGCGAACCGCTCGGCGGAGGTCAGCTCGCGATCGGAGAAGCGCGCGCCGTCGGCGGCGGGCGGCGGCGGCTCCATCGAGTGGATCAGGAAGTAGGCGACGTCGATCCCGTCGAGCGCCGCGTCGAGCCCCGCGCCGCTGACGGCGTCACCGACGACGACCGGCACGTCGACGGCGACGCGGCCGGCGTCGCGCGCGAAGCCGCGCAGCTCGTGCCCGTCCTGTCGAAGGCGCGGCACGAGCCGCGATCCGACGAATCCGCTGACGCCCGTTATCAGGATTCGCATGCCTCACACAGCATGACGGGAGCAGTTGTGAAAAACCTTCGCAAAATGCGGGGGGTTCCTGTCGGCCATAGCAAAAATCAGCGGATTTGCAGGTGAATCCAGACGACTTCGAAAGTTCCTGCGTTTTGCGGGAAACGACATTGAGCGGCCCTCTCCGGTTTGTTTGACTGCCGCCTCCGAGTACGAGCAAGGTGGCCCACCGGGTCAGCAAAGGGAGGTCGAAGGACAGGATGGCGAAGGGTCGTGTGAATGGACGCAGAGTCGGTTGCGAAGACTGCTTCTTCCGTCAGAACCTGCTCTGCGCGCTCGCGGACGACGAGCCCTGCGCGACCTTCCGACCGGCCCATCCCGATGGCCTCCGGCCACCTCGCCAGCTGCGCTTCCAGTTCCGCCAGGAGCGGCGCACACAGGCCGTCTGGGCGATGCCCTCGGCGCAGGAGCAGGCGGCACTGCACGCCTGACCCGGGAACCCGGTCGATCGGAGGTGCGCGCCGGAAGCTGGCCGCACGGCTAGAGTGTCCGACCCACTGTGGGAAGGCCCCCGGCGTGAAGATCACCGTGCTCGGAAAGTCACCCGCCTGGCAGGACGCTGGCGGCGCGTGCAGCGGCTACCTCGTCGAGGAGGGTGACACGACCCTGCTGCTCGACTGCGGCAACGGCGTCTTCGGCAAGCTGCGCCAGGTGGTCGACTACGCCGAGGTCGATGCGGCCGTCATCTCGCATCTGCACGCCGACCACTGCATCGACCTGATCCCGTACTCGTACGCGCTCTCCTACTCGCCGCGAGCGCGTGCCTTCCCGCATCCCCGCCCGACGCTCTACGTGCCGCCCGGCGGGCGCGACGTCTTTCGCCAGATCGCCGGCGCCTGGAACACGCCCGAGCTGGTCGAGCAGGCCTTCTGCCTGATCGAGTACGAGCCGACGCGCGAGATCACGGTCGGCCCGCTGACGATCACCTTCCACGAGGTCCCGCACTTCATCCGCACGCACGCGGTCAAGATCTCCGGTCCCAGCGGCAGCTTCACCTTCGGCGCCGACTGCTGCCCCAACGAGGCGCTCGTCGAGTTCGCGCGCGACACCGACCTGCTGATGCTCGAGGCGACGCTGGAGACGCCGGAGGAGGGCCGCCGCGGTCACCTCACGTGGGCGGAGGCCGGCGCGCACGGCCGCGCGGCCGGCGCCGGCCGGCTCGTGCTCACGCACATCGCCGCCGACGAGGACCTCGCCAGAGCCCGCGTCGAAGCCGAGCGAGAGTTCGGCGGACCGATCGAGATCGCGGTCGAGTTCGCCACTTACACCATCTGAGATGTCAGCCAGACGCTCGGACGGGTAGATTCCGGCGCATGGCTCCGGAACGCGACCTCTTCGCGAACTTCGAGCGGATGCGGCGGGAGATGGACGAGCTGTTCGGCGACGTCCTGCAACGACCCGGCATCGCGCCCCGCAAGCGCGGCGGCTTCTCGCCCGCCGTCGACGTCTACTACGCCGACGGCCCGCCCCGCGCCGTCGTCACCGCGGAGCTGCCGGGCATCGACGCCGGCAGACTGTCGCTGGAGATCCAGGGTCGCGAGCTGGTGCTCTCCGGGCACCGCCGCGCGAACGAGGCCGAGGGCCGCGTCTACCAGCAGGTCGAGATCGAGCACGGCCCCTTCCGGCGCGTCGTGCAGCTCGGCGCCGAGGTCCGCGCCGAGGAGGCGAAGGCGATCTACGAGGACGGCCTGCTGCGCGTCGAGCTGCCGCTGATCGAGCCCGAGAAGCGCCGCCGCAGCGTGCCGATCGAGGTGCCGAGGGCCGGCTCCAGAGGGCGCAGAGGCGGCTCGGCATGATCGAGATCGGCACGCCCGGGCAGGCCCGCGAGATCGAGATCCCGACGCAGCGCTCGCTGCCGACGACGCTGCCGGTGCTGCCGCTGCGCGACAGCGTCACCTTCCCGGAGACGCTCGTCCCGCTCGCCGTCGGCCAGGAGCGCAGCATGGCGCTCGTCAACGACGTGCTCGGCGGCGACCGCATGATCGCGCTCGTCGCCAGCCGCAAGCCGGAGCTGGAGACGCCCGGCCCCGACGACCTCTACGACGTCGGCGTCGCCGGGATCGTCGCGCGGATGCTGAAGGTCCCCGACGGCACGCTGCGGATCCTCGTGCAGGCGACGCAGCGGATCCGCGTCGCCGGCTGGGAGAGAGACGAGCCGTACCTCGTCGCGCAGGTCGAGGAGGCGCCCGACGTCAACGGGCAGGAGACGCCCGAGCTGCTCGCGCTGATGCGCAACGTGCAGGCGACCTTCTCGAACATCGTCGAGGAGGTCCCGTACCTCCCCGAGGAGCTGCACATCGCGATCGCCAACCTCGACGACCCCGGCGCGCTCAGCCATCTGATCGCGAGCGCGCTGAGGATCAGAACCGAGGAGAAACAGGCGCTGCTGGAGGAGCTGGACGTCGCCAAGCGCCTGCGGCGGCTGTCGGAGATCCTCGCGCGCGAGCTGGAGGTCGTTGCGCTCGGCTCCAAGATCCAGTCGCAGGTCCAGTCCGAGCTCGACAGAACCCAGCGCGAGTACTTCCTGCGTCAGCAGCTGAAGGCGATCCAGGAGGAGCTGGGGGAGGGCGACGAGATGGCGGCCGAGGCGGAGGAGCTGCGCGAGCAGCTCGACGCGCTCGAGCTGCCCGAGGAGGTCCGCACGCAGGTCGACCGCGAGCTGTCACGGCTGGAGCGGATCCCGCCCGCGTCCGCCGAGCACGGCGTGATCCGCGGCTACCTCGAGTGGATCGCGTCGCTGCCGTGGAGCGAGCGGACCGCGGACAACCTCGACCTCAGACATGCGCGCGCGGTCCTCGACGAGGACCACTACGACATCGAGCAGGTCAAGGACCGCATCCTCGAGTTCCTCGCCGTGCGCAAGCTGAAGCCGGACGCGCGCGGCTCGATCCTCTGCCTCGTCGGCCCGCCCGGCGTCGGCAAGACCTCGCTCGGCAGATCGATCGCACGCGCGCTCGAACGCAGATTCGAGCGCATCTCGGTCGGCGGCGTGCGCGACGAGGCCGAGATCCGCGGCCACCGCCGCACCTACATCGGCGCGATGCCGGGCGTGATCATCCGCGCCCTGCGCGACGCCGGCTCCAAGAACCCGCTGTTCATGATCGACGAGATCGACAAGATGGGCTCCGACTTCCGCGGCGACCCGGCCAGCGCGATGCTGGAGGTGCTCGACCCGGAGCAGAACGCGACCTTCCGCGACCACTACCTCGACCTCCCGTTCGACCTCTCCGACGCGATGTTCGTGACGACGGCGAACACGCTCGACACGATCCCGGGCCCGCTGCGCGACCGCATGGAGACGATCCAGCTCGCCGGCTACACCGAGGAGGAGAAGCTGGAGATCGCGCGGCGGTACCTCGTGCCGCGTCAGATCGAGCGCAACGGCCTGCGCAGAGCGCAGATCGGCTTCAGCGACGCCGCGCTCAAGACGATCATCTCCGACTACACGCGTGAGGCCGGCGTGCGCGGGCTGGAACGCGAGATCGGCACCGTCTGCCGCAAGGTCGCGCGACAGGTCGCCGAGGGCAGACTGACGAGAAAGGCGACGATCTCCGGGCCGCGCGTGCGCGAGCTGCTCGGCAAGCGCCGCGTCTTTCGCGAGACGCGCCGGCGCACCGCCGAGCCGGGCGTCGCGACCGGGCTGGCGTGGACGCCGGTCGGCGGCGACGTGCTGTTCGTCGAGGCGACCGCGATGGCCGGCAGCGGCAAGCTGACGATCACCGGCCAGCTCGGCGACGTGATGCGCGAGTCGGCGCAGGCGGCGCTGTCGTGGGTCCGCAGCCATCCGCCGGAGGCGATCGGCGACGACTGGTTCGCCGAGCACGACGTGCACGTCCACGTCCCGGCGGGCGCGATCCCGAAGGACGGTCCCAGCGCCGGCATCACGATCGCGACCGCGCTCGTCTCGCAGCTGACGAGGCGGCCCGTCCGCGCCGACGTCGCGATGACGGGCGAGATCACGCTGACCGGCCAGGTGCTGCCGATCGGCGGCCTGAAGGAGAAGGCGCTGGCCGCGCAGCGCAGCGGCATCAAGGTCGTGATCGCGCCGGCGCTCAACGAGCAGGACGTCGACGACATTCCGGAGCATCTGCGCAAGGACCTCGACTTCCACTTCGTCTCGCGGATCGAGCAGGTGCTCGAGATCGCGCTCGCGGCGCGCGCCGCCGCGCGTCGCAACGGGACGGGGCCGCGCGCGGTCGCCGCGCTCTGAGCCGGTCCGCCGACCTCCGCGTCAGCCCCCTGTGCAGGGGGTAAGGTGAAGGCCACCGGAGAAACGGACCAAGGAGTTTCTGGGCATGGCAGCAGCACGCACCAAGAAGGCGAAGAAGGCGGCGACAGCGGCAGCTGCGACCACCACGCCGTGGGTCCAGCGGCTTGTCGACGACGAGGATCTGCGCGACAACTTCCGCGTCGCGTTCGACGCTGCCAGGGACGCGTACGATCGGATCGCCACCGACGGCAAGAGCCCGAAGGCGCTCGTCGAGGACAAGAAGCTGCAGAAGGACCTCAACAAGGCGGCCGGCGCGCTGAAGGACGCGGGCTCGGCGCTGAAGGACGGTCCGAAGAAAAAGAAGAAGAAGCATCTCGGGCGCAAGCTGCTGCTGCTGGTCGTCGGCGCCGGCATCGCGCTCGCCGTCAGCGAGGACCTGCGCACGAAGGTGCTCGACGCGCTGTTCGGCAAGGAGGAGGAGTTCGAGTACACCTCCACCACCACGCCGCCGGCGCCCCCCGCCGCGTAGCCGCACACCACCACCGAAGCTGGATCGAGAGGGCGCCCGCCGGGCGCCCTCTCTGTGTCTGAACGTCGCCGTCTGGCTGATTGGCCAGCTACGATGGGCCGATGTCCGCCACGGATGCGATCGCCGCGGAGCCTCAGCGCACGCTGGAGAGCGACAAGGCGAGAAGGATCGTTGACGCGATGCGCGTCAGCGTCGCGGTGCGCGGCGCCGCCGGCTCGACCTTCGACCACGTCGCCCGCGAGGCCGGCGTCTCGCGCGGCCTGCTGCACTACTACTTCGGCACGAAGGAGCGCCTGCTCGTCGAGGTCGTGCGGCGTGACTGCGACATCCGCATCGCCGGCCTGGCGGCGCAGCTGCAGGACGCGCACACCGCCGACGACTTCATCGACGGGCTCGTGCGCGGCCTCTCTGAGCTGGTCGAGGGCGACTCCGACCTCGTCACGCTGATGTACGAGCTGTTCACGCTCTCGCGCCGCAACGACGAGATCGCCGGCGCGCTCGCCGACCTCTGCCAGAAGATGCGCGCGCACCTCGCCGCGTCGCTGGCAGAGAAGCGCGACGAGGGCGT
>DATIOB010000584.1:0-2014 GCA_035473605.1 Conexibacter sp. | reverse complement strand
GAGCGGATCCCCGGCGTCACGTCGAGCAGCCCGCGCGGCGCCTCGGCGGCGATCCGCTCGGCGAGCGCGTGGACGCGCATCCGCAGCCCGAGGTCGAGCGCCATCGGGCCGTACTCGACGAGCAGGTTGTCGTCGCCGGCGCGGCGGTAGGTGACGGCCGGGGTGTCGGGGGTCTCCTGCCGGCGCGCGAGGATCCCGTCGTCGCCGGGTGCGGGGGCGAGGGCGCCGAGCGGGCGGCGGGCGATGCGCAGCTCGGCGGCGGCCTCCTCTGCGACCGGCGCGAAGCGGACGGTGTCGCCGGGCCGCAGCTGGCCGAGCTTCCAGCGCTCGGCCGTGACGACCGTCGCGGGGCAGACGAAGCCGCCAAGGCTGGGCCCGTCGGGGCCGAGCAGGATCGGCAGGTCGCCGGTGAAGTCGACGGCGCCGATCGCGTACGGCGTGTCGTGGATGTTGGAGGGATGCAGGCCGGCCTCGCCGCCGTCGGGGCGCGCCCAGCGCGGGCGAGGGCCGATCAGCCGCACGCCGGTGCGGGCCGAGTTGAAGTGGACCTCCCACGCGGTCGCGTAGAACTGCTCGACGTCGTCGCGCGTGAAGAACTCGGGCGCCGCGTGGGGTCCCTCGGTGACGGCGATCTCCCAGGCACCGTCGGGCGGGAGGTCGATCGCCGCCACCTGCTCGCGCGTGCCGCTCGATGTCCCGCCGCCGCCAGGCGGCAGCACGTCGCCGACGCGCAGCGCGCGACCGCCGTGGCCGCCCATCGCTCCGAGCGTGAAGGTCGCGGCGCTGCCGAGGTGGCGCGGCAGGTCGAGGCCGCCGGCGACGAGCACGTAGGCGCGCAGGCCACGGCCGCGCAGCGCGCCGACCTCCAGCAGCCCGCCGGCCGGCACCTCGACCGGCTCCCAGCAGGGGATCGGCGCACCCTCGAGCAGCGGCTGCGCCTCGGCACCCGTGACGCAGATCGTGCTCGCCGCGGTGAAGCGCAGCGCCGGTCCGTCGAGCGTGCACTCGAGGCCCGGGGCGCCCTCGGGGTTGCCGAGCGCGCGGTTGCCGAGGCGGAAGGAGCGGTCGTCCATCGGGCCCGACGGCGGCACGCCGACCATCCAGTAGCCGACGCGGCCGGGCCAGTCCTGCACGGTCGTCAGCGTGCCGGCGCGCTCGACCTCGATCCGCGGCTCGTCGTCGTGGACGGTCGCGAGCGTCGCGGTCGTGTGGCGGGCGGCGGCGAAGGCGGGTGCGGCGAGCGCGGCGCGCAGCAGGCCGAGGTTGGTGCGGACGCCGTCGATGCGCGTGCGCGCGAGGCCGTCGGCGAGCCTCGCGATCGCCTCCGCGCGCGTCGCGCCGGTCGCGACCAGCTTCGCCAGCAGCGGGTCGTAGGCGGTCGAGACCTCGGTGCCGGTCGCGACCCAGCCGTCGACGCGCAGGTCGCCGGGCAGCTCGACGTTCGTCAGCAGGCCCGCGCTGGGACGGTGGTCGTGCGCGGGATCCTCGGCGTAGATGCGCGCCTCGACCGCGTGGGCGGCGGTCGCGCGGGCGGGCGGCGCGGACGCTGCGGATGCGTCGAACATCCCGTCGTCGCCCTGCGCCAGCCGCAGCATCCAATCGACGAGGTCGATCCCGCGCACCTCCTCGGTGACCGGATGCTCGACCTGCAGGCGCGGGTTGACCTCCAGGAACGAGAGCTGCTCGCGCTCGGCGTCGTAGAGGAACTCCACGGTGCCGGCGGAGCGGTAGGAGACCGATGCCGTCAGCGCGACGGCGGCGGCGTAGAGGCGCTCGCGCAGGGCGTCGGGCAGGGCCGGCGCGGGCGCCTCCTCGATCACCTTCTGGTTGCGCCGCTGCAGCGAGCAGTCGCGGTCGCCGAGCGCGAGCACGCGGCCGGCGCCGTCGCCGAAGACCTGGACCTCGACGTGGCGAGCGCGCGCGACCCACCGTTCGAGGAAGATCCCGCCGCCTCCGAAGCTGGCCGCGGCGACCCGCTCGACGCGCGCGAAGGCGTCGGCCAGCTCGGCGGCGT
>DATIOB010000583.1:0-7045 GCA_035473605.1 Conexibacter sp. | reverse complement strand
CCGGCGATCGCGTCGGGCCGTCCCGCGCTCTCCAGCACGACCATCGCCTCCAGCGTCGCGGGGTCGACGGCGCTGCCGTCGGCGGCGGCGTCGATCAGCGGCCGCAGCGCCGCGACGCGCGCGGCCGTCGCGACGGCGCCGCCCGGGCTTCTGGTGTAGATCGGATGGGCGGAGGCGTCGGCGGCGCGCCGCTCGAAGCGCGCGGCCTGGGCGGGATCCAAGGCGAAGGGGTCGTGCTCGCTGCCGTCGGCGCGCCCGGCGGCCGGCAGCGGGCCGTCGCCGTCCCCGCCGCCGCGCTGCGTCAGCACGAAGGCGAGCGCGCCGCCAAGGCGGCCGGCGTGGACCCGAACCGGCTGGAGGCGCTGGTGTTCCTGGAGAGCGCCGGGCGCCCCGATGCGCGCGCTCCCGGCGGGATCGAGGGCGCGGCCGGGCTGACGCAGATCCTCGCCGAGACGGCGACCAGCCTGCTCGGCATGGAGGTCGACGTCGCGGCCAGCACGCGCCTGACGCGCCGGCTGGGGCGCGCGGCGAACCGCGGCCAGACGCGCGCGGTCGCGCGGCTGGCGGCGCAGCGCCGCCGCGTCGACGAGCGCTTCGACCCGCGCAAGGCGCTCGCCGGAACCGTCCGCTACCTGACGATCGCACGCGACCGGCTCGGCCGCGACGACCTCGCCGTCGTCAGCTACCACATGGGCATCGGCAACCTGGAGACGGCGATCGACGCCTTCGGCCACGACGACGGCGAGCCCAACCCGAGCTACACCGAGCTGTTCTTCGCCAGCACGCCGACCGACCACGCGGCCGGCTGGGAGGTGCTCGCCGGCCTCGGCGACGAATCGTCGCTCTACTACTGGAAGGTGCGCGCCGCGCGCGACCTGATGGCGCTGTGGCGCGACGACCCCGGCGCGCTGGAGCGACGCGCCGCGCTGCAGACGGCGAAGGCGTCGAGCGAGAACCTGCTGCACCCGCCGGACGCCGGCGAGGCGTTCGCCGACGGCGACGCGCTGCGCGCCGCGTACGCCGACGGGACGCTGGCGCGGCTGCCGCGCAACGCGCGCCAGCTCGGCCTGCGGATCGATCCGCAGATGGGCGAGCTGGCGCCGAGAGTCGAGCAGCCGCGCGCGCTCTACCGCGGCCTGCGCCCGCAGGCGCTGCGTCTGCTCGTCGAGCTGGCCGCCGGGACACGGCGGATCTCCGGCGCGCGCACGCCGCTGACGGTCACCAGCACCGTGCGCGACCAGCGCTACCAGGAGCAGCTCGCGGCCGGCAACCCGGAGGCGACGCACGCCTTCTCGGTCCACACGACCGGCTGGTCGTTCGACATCCTGCGCCGCTACGGCAGCGACAGACAGGCGCAGGCGTTCCAGTTCATGCTCGACCGCCTGCAGGTGCTCGGCGCGATCACGTGGGTGCGCGAGCCGGCCGCGATCCACGTCACCGTCGCCGGCGACGCCGCCGGCCTGATCGCGGCCGGCGGCTGACGGGCGCGCGCTCGCGGCGCGCGCCCGCCGGAAGCCGCTAGAGCAGCTCCTTGACCTTCGCGGCGACCGCCTCGGCGGTGATGCCGTACTCGGTCAGCATCACCTCGCCGGCGGCGGAGGCGCCGAATCTGTCGACCGAGACCGACGCGTCGACCCACCGCTCCCAGCCCATGTGGATGCCGGCCTCGACCGAGACCTTCGGCTGGCCGGGCGGCAGCACGCTGTCGCGGTAGGCCTGGTCCTGCGCCTCGAACAGCTCCCAGCTCGGCATCGCGACGACGCGCGCGGTGACGCCGTCCTCGCCCAACAGCTCGGCGGCCTTCAGCGCGACCGAGACCTCGGAGCCGGTGCCGACGATCGTCGCGGCCGCGCCGTCGGCCTCGGCCAGCACGTAGGCGCCCTTGTCGAGCCCCTTCGCCGAGCCGTACTTGGTGCGGTCGAGCACCGGCAGGTTCTGACGCGAGAGGATCAGGACCGTCGGGCCCTTCACCAGCTCGACCGCGACGCGCCACGCCTCGGCCGTCTCGTTCGCGTCGCTGGGGCGGATCACCGTCAGGTTCGGGATCGCGCGCAGCGCCGCGATGTGCTCGACCGGCTGGTGCGTCGGGCCGTCCTCGCCGAGCGCGATCGAGTCGTGCGAGTAGACCCACAGCGAGCCGATGTTCATCAGCGCCGAGAGGCGGATCGCCGGGCGCATGTAGTCGGCGAACTGGAGGAAGGTCGCGCCGAGCGGCTTGACGATGCCGCCGTGCAGCGCCATCCCGTTGACGGCGGCGCCCATCGCGTGCTCGCGGATGCCCCAGTAGACGTTGCGCGTCGCCTGTTCGCGGCTGTACGGGCCGTCGCCGTCGATGCCGGTCTTGACCGACTCGTTGAGGTCGGCGGAGCCGCCGACCTGCGTCGGCAGGAAGGGCGCGATCGCCTGGATCGTCGTGTGGCTCGCCGCGCGCGTCGCCAGCGACGCCTTGTCCGCCGGGTCGAAGCTCGGCAGCGCCGCCTCGAGCCCGGGCAGCGGCTTGCCGGCCCACGCCAGGTCCCAGACCTCGGCCCGCTCGGAGTCGGCCGCGCGCCACGCCTGGAAGCGCTCCTCCCACTCGGCCTGCGCGGCGGCGCCGCGCTCGACGGCGCTGAACTGCTCGTAGACGCCCTCCGGGACGACGAAGTGCTGGTCGGGATCCCAGCCCAGCACCTCCTTCGTCGCGCGCACCTCGTCCTCGCCGAGCGCGGCGCCGTGGGCGCCGGGCGTGCCGCCCTTGTTCGGCGAGGGGAAGCCGATCGTCGATCTGACGCGGATCAGCGACGGACGGCCGGTCTCCGCCTGCGCGGCCTTCACGGCGGCGCGCAGCGCGGCGAGGTCGTTGGCGTCGTCGACGTCCTGCGTGTGCCAGCCGTAGGCGTCGAAGCGCTTGTTGACGTCCTCGGTGTCGAACGCCAGCGACGTTCTGCCGTCGATCGAGATGTGGTTGTGGTCGTAGAAGAAGATCAGGTTGCCGAGCCCGAGATGGCCCGCGAGCGAGGCGGCCTCGGCGCTGACGCCCTCCATCAGGTCGCCGTCGGAGCAGATCCCGTAGGTGTGGTGGTTCTGCACCTCCTCGCCGAACTTCTCGCGCAGGAAGCGCTCGGCGAGCGCGAGCCCGACCGCATTGGCGACGCCCTGCCCGAGCGGGCCGGTCGTGACCTCGACGCCGGCGGTGTGGTGGACCTCCGGGTGGCCCGGCGTGCGCGAGCCCCACGTGCGGAAGTGTCTGATCTCCTCCAGCGTCATGTCCGGGTAGCCGGAGAGGTGGAGACAGGCGTAGAGCAGCATCGAGCCGTGGCCGGCCGACAGCACGAAGCGGTCCCGGTCGGCCCAGTGCGGGTCCTTCGGGTTGTGCTTCATGACCTCCGAGAAGAGGAGGTAACCGACCGGCGCCATGCCCATCGGCATGCCGGGGTGGCCGTTTCCTGCGTGCTGGACCGCATCCATCGCGAGCGTGCGGATGGTGTCGACGGCGAGCTGCTCGGAGGTGGACTGGGGCGCGGTGGTGGCCATGGGCATCCAGAGGGTCGGCGCGGACGAATGGGCGGCGGCGCACGCGTCAGCGCACGCACCTGTGCGAGAGGGTATCCCGTCGGGCCTCTCCCCGATCGGCCCGATTCTCTGTTCGACCGGCGCTCGCGCACCGCACGGCGGCTAGCCTGGACGGATCGGCGAGGCGAATCTGGGGCGCTGGATGTCGTGAGCACGGGGACAGGCGAGGTCGTACGGACACCGGACGAGCGCTTCGGGGCGCTGCCGGGGTTCCCGTATCGACCGCGATATCGGGAGGTCGACGGACTGCGGCTCGCGCACGTCGACGAGGGCGACGGTCCGCCCGTGCTGCTGCTGCACGGCGAGCCGACCTGGTCGTTCCTGTGGCGTCACTCGATCGACGCGCTCGTCGCCGGCGGCTACCGCGCGATCGCGCCCGATCACGCCGGCTTCGGCCGCTCCGACAAGCCGACGGCGCTCGACTGGTACTCCTACGACCGCCACACGGCGCTCGCGGCCGAGCTGCTGGAACGGCTCGACCTGCGCGACGCGACCGTCGTCGTGCACGACTGGGGCGGGCCGATCGGGCTGCGCCTCGCCGTCGAGCAGCCCGAGCGGATCGCGCAGATCGTCGTCACCGACACCGGGCTCTTCACCGGGCACCAGCGGATGACGCCGGCGTGGGAGGCGTTCCGCGGCTTCGTCGAGCAGACCGAGGACCTGCCGATCGGGATGCTCGTGCGCGGCGGCTGCCACCAGGATCCGGGCGACGCCGTCGTCGCCGCCTACGAGGCGCCCTTCCCGGGCGCCGCCTCGAAGGCCGGCGCGCGCGCCTTCCCGCTGCTGATCCCGCGCACGCCGCAGGAGCCTGGTGCGGCGATCGGCCAGCGCACGCTCGACGCGCTCGCGGACGACAGCCGCCCGACGCTCGTCATGTGGGCCTCCGACGACCCGATCATCCCGCTGTCGACCGGCGAGCGCTTCGCCCGAGCGCTCGGCGGCGAGGTCGCGCACGTGCTGCCGCAGGCCGGGCACTTCCTGCAGGAGGACCAGGGGCCGCTGCTCGGCCGCCTGCTCGTCGACTGGCTGGACGCATGAACGAGCTGACGCTGACCGTCCCCCCGGCCGCGGTCGATCCCGGCTTCGCGATCCGCTTCCTCGACGGCGGCAACGCGCTGCCCGGGATCCGTGCGCTGAAGCCGGTCATGACCGAGCAGCTGGCGCTGCGCCGCGGCATGCGCGTGCTGGAGCTGGGCTGCGGCGCCGGCGACGACGTGCGCTCGTTCGCGCGCCGCGTCGGAGCGGGCGGCCACGTGCTCGGGATCGACAGCTCGGAGACGCTCGTCGCCGAGGCGGCGCGCCGCTCGCAGGGGCGCGACCTGCCGGTCCAGTTCCGCGTCGGCGACGCGCTCGCGCTCGACCTGCCCGACGGCGATTTCGACCGCGTCCGCATCGAGCGGCTGCTGATGCACGTCGACGGCGACCCCGCGCAGGTGCTCGCCGAGGCGCGCCGCGTGCTCGCCCCCGGCGGCCGCGCGGTCGTCTTCGACTTCGACTGGGACGCGCTCGTCATCGACGGCGCCGAACGCGAGCTGACGCGCCGGATCGTGCGCTCCTACTCCGACGGGATCCGCAACGGCTGGGTCGGGCGCGCGCTGCCGCGGCTGCTGGCGGCGGCCGGCTTCACCGACGTCGAGGTCGTCCCGCACGGCGTCGCGCTGCCCTACGACTTCTTCTCGTGGCTCGTCTCCAGCCATCTCGACGCCGCGCTCGCGGCCGGCGACTTCAGCCCGCAGCAGCTGATCGCGTGGTGGGACCAGCTCGACGACGCGCACGCGGCCGGCGGCTTCTTCGCCGCGCTGCTCGGCTTCGTCGTCGTCGGCACCAAGCCGGCGGGCGGCGCGCGCTCGGGAGGCGCGGCGGAGGACGGCATCGCGCGATCGACGGGCGAGCGCGGGTAGGCTCGCCGCGATGACCTCCTCCTTCTTCGAGCACGACGGTCACCGGCTCGCCTACGCCGAGCACGGCAGCGGGTCGCGGCCGCTCGTGCTGCTGCCGGGCCTGCTGTTCTCGCAGCGGATGCAGGCGCCGCTCGCCACGGAGCTGGCGGCGCGCGGCAACCGCGTGATCACGCTCGACCCGCTCGGCCACGGCGACTCCGACCGGCCGCGTGACATGTGGCGCTACTCGATGGCGACGTTCGGCGGCCAGGTCGTCGCGCTGCTCGACCACCTCGGGATCGACCAGGCGGTCGTCGGCGGCGCATCGCTCGGCGCCAACGTCACGCTCGAGGTCGCCGCCGCCGCGCCGGAGCGGCTGCGCGGCATGGTGCTGGAGATGCCGGTGCTCGACAACGCGCTGCTCGGGTGCGCGATCGCCTTCACGCCGCTGATGGTCGCGCTGACCTTCGGCGAGCCGGCGATGAAGCTCGTGCAGCGGGTCGCGCGCGTGGTGCCGCGCCGGCCGCTGCCGCTGGTGCCGGAGATCCTGCTCGACTGGGTCTCGCAGGATCCCGGGCCGAGCGCCGCCGTGCTGCAGGGGCTGTTCTTCGGCCGGATCGCGCCGCATCGCGAGGTCCGCCGCACCTTCGAGACGCCGTCGCTGGTGATCGGCCACAAGCGCGACCCGGTCCATCCGTTCTCCGACGCCGGCATGCTCGCGGAGGAGCTGCGCGACGCCAGGTTGCTGAACGCCGACTCGATCCTCGAGCTGCGCACCCGCCCCGAGCGGCTGACCGCCGAGATCGCCGACTTCGTCGACGCCTGCTGGAAGCCGCGCGCAGCCGTCCCCGCCGCGAGATCGGGCAGATCCCGCGCGAGAGCGCGCAGAGCCCGCACCAGAACGCGCCCGCGCGCCAGCGCCTGACACGGAACCCCCTCGCCCCGCCCCGCGCTGCACGCGATCGTGCGTGTGCGCAGCGATGCGGGTGGGAACGTGTTTGAGGTCTGATGCGCCGTACCGCCGTCCCCGTCATCCTCGCCGCGCTGGTCGTGTCGGCGAGCGCAGCGCCCGCAGCCTCCGCAGTCGGCGTCACCGACTTCGAGCAGCGCGCGCCCACGCTCGCCCGCGCCGCCGCGCCGCAGGTCGCCTCGTCGCACGCCGCGGGCCGCCGTTCCGGCGGCTCCGGCGCGCACGCCGCTGCCTCCGGCCCGCTGCGCACGACCGCGCCGGTCCGCGCGCCGCGTTCCTTCCAGCTGCTCGGCCTGCGCTGGCGGGGCCGCGGGGAGGCCCACGTCGAGGTGCGCGTGCAGCGGGCGAGCGGGCGCTGGAGCCGCTGGGGCGAGGTCCCGCACGCCGAGGACGAGCCGGCCGCCGCGCGGCGGCGCGAGACCGTCAGCGGGCCGCTGTGGACCGGCGCCGCCGTCGGCTACCAGCTGCGCGCGCGGACGCTCCCGCGCGGGCTGCGCGTCCACTTCGTCGCGGTGCCGCGCGTGGCGGTCGCCGGCAGAGCCGCGGCGACGACGGGCGCCCGCCCCGCCCAGGCCGTCCCCGAGCCGGGCCGCGACCGGCCCGCGATCGTGCCGCGCTCGCAGTGGGATCCCGGCGGCTCCTG
>DATIOB010000582.1:0-6941 GCA_035473605.1 Conexibacter sp. | reverse complement strand
TCATTTCTTGCAGGAAGACAAGCGTGATGAGATTGCAGATCTCTTGCACCAGTTCATCGGTCGTAGCGCCTGACCGGAACATCACCAACGTCAGCGGAGGTCGACTCCAGCGCCTCCGACAGCTGCCCGGCGAGCAGCTCGAGGTCGGGCAGCGCGTCGAAGTCGGCGTTGAGGCCGAACGAGATGCGGCCGTCGTAGCTCATGATCGCGATCCCCAGCGCCTGGTTCTGCGCCAGCGGCACCATCGGGTAGATCGCCTGCATCCGGCGGCCGAGCACGTACAGCGGCAGCTGCGGGCCGGGGACGTTGGTGACGACGAGGTTGAAGAAGCGCTGGTGCGCCTGCAGCCGCGCCGCCTGTGCCATCACGGTCGGGGGCGCGAAGCCGGTCAGCTCGGTCAGCACGCGCGCGCCGACCGCCTGGCCGGACTCCTTCAGGCCCTCCATCTCGCGCTTGACCAGCTCCAGCCGCTCGATCGGATCGGTCACGCCGACCGGCAGCCCGGCCCAGATCGCGGCGACCTGGTTGCCGAGCGCGCCGCGCTCGGCGTCGGCGCGCACCGAGACGGGGATCATCGCGCGCAGCACGAGGTCGATCGTCGGATGGCCGTGGGCGCGCAGGTAGCGGCCGAGGCCGCCGGCGACGGTCGCCAGCACGACGTCGTTGACGGTCCCGCCGAGCGCGTCCTTGATCGCCTTCACGCGCGAGAGCTCGGCGTCGCTCCAGGTGAACCTGCGGTGCGGGCCGATCGGCACGTTGAGGGGGCTGGGCGGCGCGCCGCGGACGCCCGGGAGCGTGAACGAGCCGACCGCGGAGAGGTCGTCGACGACCTTCTTCAGCACCCGTCGCGGCGCGCGCAGCGAGGCGCGCACGCCGCGCGCGATCTCGCCCGGGACGGTCGTGCGCTCCAGCAGCGCGTCGGCGAGCAGCTGCGCGTTGGTCGGCAGCGGCCGCGGGACCCACGGCGCGTCGGGCGACGGCGTCGAGGTCGGCTCGGGCGTGAGGTCGAACAGGACGGTCGTGATGTCGACGCCGGAGATCCCGTCGACGAGCGCGTGGTGGGTCTTGCCGAGCAGCGCGAAGCGGCCGTCGGCGAGCCCCTCGACGAGCCAAAGCTCCCACAGCGGCTTGTTGCGGTCGAGCTGCTGCGAGAAGGCGCGGCCGGCGAGCTGCTTCAGCTCCGCCTCGCCGCCGGGCTGGGGCAGCGCGTGGTGCTGGACGTGGTAGCGCGTGTTGAAGTGGGGGTCGTCGACCCACACCGGCCGGCCCTGGGAGAGCGGCACGAACGCGAGCCGCTGGCGATAGCGCGGCACCAGGTGCAGGCGCGCCTCGACATGCGCGACCAGCTCGTCGTGGGTCGGCGGCGGCCCGTCGAAGACCATGCACGAGGCGACGTGCATGTGGGTCGCCGAGTCGTGCTCGAGGTGGAGGAACGAGGAGTCGAGCCCCGTCAGACGGTCGCGGTTGGCCACGGACGCCATTCTGGCCCTTCGGAGGCGGCGGCGCAACGGCTCAGGTTCGATCAGCTTTGGGAAGGAATTGAGAGGGTCGGTCCCGAAATCGGTCAGAACTCTGACTTGAAACCGGGGTTCTGTGAGATCGGGCACAGAGGTGGGGGTGGTGGGCTCTACCGTGGCCGACCACAACCGACCTGCCGAGTCGCCCCTGACCGAAACGGGGGCGAACGGGGGACCCACAGCCGGGATCGCCAGTGCGAACCCTTCCCGGCGGGGGCGAATCGGCGGCTGCTGCCGCCGTAGCGACGACCGACCGTCATGCCGAGCGCGCCACGCTGATGCGGGTGCGCCGCGGGCCGTCTGCCGCCGCGAGCCCGTCAGCTAACCCCGTAGGCGTGTGGTCGGCTCACAGGAGGTCGCACTCCGTTGTCCACGCAACGCCACCAGTTGCGCGTCCGTCCGCGGCATGTCGCGGCCGGCGCGCTCGCGCTCGCCACCACGCTTCCCGCCACCGCCCTCGCCGTCTCCGGTGGCGCTGACGCACCCGTCGCCAAGGCGCCCGCGCCCACCGCGACCGCCGCGCCGGCCGCCGGCGCACCCGCCGCGACCGGCGCCGCCGTCAAGCCGACGGCGAAGGTCAAGGACCGCCGCCTGCGCTACGGCCAGCCGGTCGTCGTGCGCGGCCACATAGCGGCCGGCGCGGCCGACAAGGTCGTGCTCCAGTACGCGCCCGCCGGCCGCCGCTGGCGCGCCGTCGAGCGCGCCGCCGTGCGCCCCGACGGCCGCTACCGGCTCGCCGCCGAGTTGCGCGCGACCGGCAAGGTGCGCGTCATCCCCGCCGGCGCGAGCGCCGTCGCCGCCGCCGGCGCGCAGGCCAGCCGCGCCCACCGCGTCGCGGTCGCCGGCGAGCTGGCCGTCAAGCGCCGCAGCCACGACGCCGCCGCCGGCAGCGCCGTGAAGGTCCGCGGCGTGCTGTTCCCGCGCACGCGCGGCCATCGCGTCACCGTCGAGGGCCGCATCGGCGGTCGCTGGCAGGCGGTCGGCCACGCGCTCACGCGCCCCAACGGTCACTTCGCCGCGCGCGTCGTCGCCAGCCGTCTCGGCAGCACGCCGCTGCGCGTCCGCTCGGCCGGCACGAAGGCCAACCTCGCAACGCAGGCGAAGGCCGGCTCGGTGAAGGGCTTCCGCGCCAGCCTCGCGTCGTGGTACGGCATCTACGGCGGTCCGCTCGCCTGCGGCGGCACGCTCGGCTACTCGCAGCTCGGCGTCGCGCACAAGTCGCTGCCGTGCGGCACGAAGGTGACGATCAGATACGGCGGCCGTCAGGTGACGGTGCCGGTGATCGACCGCGGCCCGTACGTCGGCGCCCGCGAGTGGGACCTGACCGGCGCGACCGCTCGCGCGCTCGGGTTCGACGGCGTCGGCACCGTCTGGACGACGGTCTAAGGAGCAGCAGCGGAGAGTTTCGTACCGCAGCGGTACGAAACTCTCCGCTCCTCCCGCCGGCCGGTGGCGTAGCATTCGCCGGGATGGGAACAGACGTTCGAGTCAAGCGCGTCATCGCCCACCTCGACTGCGACGCCTTCTACGCCTCCGTCGAGCTGCTGAGACGGCCCGAGCTGCGCGGCAAGGCGGTGATCGTCGCGCACGACGGCCCGCGCTCGGTCGTCACGACCGCCTCCTACGAGGCGCGCAGATACGGCGTCGGCTCCGCGATGCCGCTCTCGCGCGCCCGCCGCATGTGCCCGCACGCGATCCTCGTGCCGCCGAACTTCGAGGCCTACCGCGCGACCTCGAAGGCGCTGTGGGAGATCGTCGGCGCGCGCCTCGGCAGGCTCCAGCACCTCGGCCTCGACGAGGCCTACGCCGACCTCAGCGGCGTCGAGAAGCCGGTCCGCGTGCTGCGCGAGCTGGTCGAGCAGGTGAGAGCGGAGACCGGCATCACCGTCTCGGTCGGGCTCGGCCCCTCGCGCCTGATCGCGAAGATCTGCTCCGATCTCGGCAAGCCGGCCGGCTTCGTCGCGATGGGCCGCGAGGAGGCGGCCGAGCGGTTCGCCGGCAGCTCGCCGAAGCTGCTGCCGGGGATCGGCCCCAAGAGCGTCGAGCGGCTGCGCGAACTGGGGATCGAGACGATCGGCCAGTTGCAGGCGACGCCGGAGGAGACGCTCGCCGCGCGCTTCGGCGCCAATCACGGCCGTGACCTGAAGCGCCGCGCGCACTTCCACGACGACTCGCCGGTCGAGATCGACCGCGTGCTGAAGTCGCGCTCCAACGAGCGCACCTTCGACGAGGACGTCGACTCGCTGGAGGAGCTGGAGGCGGTGCTGCGCAGGCTCGCGCGCGAGCTGTGCGAAGGGCTGGAGAGACGCGGCAAGCGCGGCCGCAACGTCGCGATCAAGGTCCGCCTCGACGACTGGACGACGGTCACGCGGGCGCGCACGATCGACACGTTCACGCACGACGCCGCGCTCGTGACCGAGATCGCGCTGGAGCTGCTGCGCGCCTACGCGCCGCCGCGGCCGGTGCGGCTGCTCGGCGTGCGCGTTGCCTCGTTCGAGGAGGAGGGCGGCGGCGCGCCGGCGCCGGCCGCCCCGCCGCGCAACGCGGCGCAGCTGGCGCTGCCGCTGTAGGGCGGGCGCGGCGCATGCGCGCGCCCGGCGCCGGGTGCCCGCGGCGCGGCTAGCCTTGCGCCGATGAGCGAGGGGTTTCGGGAGCGGCGCGAGACGGTCCGCGCGCAGATGGGCGGCGCCGCGCGGATCGAGCGGCTGCACGCGCGCGGCGAGCTGACCGTGCGCGAGCACATCGACGGGCTGCTCGACGCCGGCTCCTTCGAGGAGCAGGGCACGTTCGTCGTCTCGGCCAACCCGGCCGACCGCGACAGCACGCCCGGCGACGGCAAGATCGGCGGCCACGGCACGATCGACGGCCGGCCGGTGACGGTCGCCGGCGACGACATCACCGTCAAGCGCGGCAGCTCGTCGCTGATGGGCACCAGACGGCTGACGAAGCTGTTCGCGCACGCCGGCCGCTGCGGCCACCCGATCGTCTACTTCGGCGCGACCGGCGGCGCGCGCATCCCCGACACGCTCGGCTCGGCCGGCTTCAGCCAGGTCGGCCCCGGCACGCAGCTCTTCCGCCGCTCGCGCAGCGTGCCGATGGCGACCGTGATCGTCGGCGACTCGTTCGGCGGCTCGTCGTTCTTCGCCGCCGCCTCCGACCTCGTCGTGCAGCTGCGCGGCACCTGCCTCGCCGTCACCTCGCCGCTGGTCGTCGAGGTCGCGACGGGGGAGAGACCGTCGATGGAGGAGCTGGGCGGCGCCGACGTGCACGCGAAGGTGACCGGCCAGGCCGACCTCGCCGTCGACACGCCGGCCGAGGCGTACGCGGTCGTGCGGCGGTTCCTCGCGCTGCTGCCGGCGCATCAGGGGGAGCGGGCGGCGCGCCGGCTGCCGGACGAGGCGCGCCCCGCCGAGACCGGCGACGGCGCGCCGCGCGGCTGGCTCGCCCCCGACCCCGAGCTGCCCGCGCTCGTGCCCGAGCGGCGCTCGCGCGCCTACGACGTGCGCAAGCCGCTGCGGCGCATCCTCGACCCCGACACGCTGCTGGAGCTGGGGCCGGGCTACGGCCGCTCGCTGCTGACCGGGCTGGCGCGGCTCGACGGCCACGCCGTCGGCGTGATCGCCAGCCAGCCGAGATTCTTCGCCGGCGCGCTCGATCCGGCCGCCTGCGAGAAGGCGGTGCGGCTGCTCTGCCTCTGCGACGCGTTCGACCTGCCGGTGCTCTTCGTCCAGGACGTGCCGGGCTTCTTCGTCGGCAGAGCGGTCGAGCACGCCGGGATGCTCAAGCACGCGATCCGCCTGCAGACCGCCCTCGCGCTGTCGCAGGCGCCGAAGCTGACGCTGCTGCTGCGCAAGTCCTACGGCCTCGCCTACTTCAGCCTCGGCGGCAACGGCACCGGCGTCGACGCCGTCTACGCGTGGCCGGGGGCGGAGATCTCGTTCATGGATCCGCAGGTCGCGGCCAACGTCGTCAGCGGCGGCGATCCCGCGACCGCCGAGGCGGCGCTGGCGGCGATGGAGGCGCAGACCGATCCCTACGGCGCCGCGGGGCTGATGAACATCGACGAGATCATCGATCCGGCCGACACGCGCGCGGTGCTGGCGCGGGCGCTCGGGCGGCTCGACGGCCGTCCGCTCGCGCGCGGTTGGGAGCGCCCGCTGGCGTCGTGGCCGACCTGCTGAGCGTCCGCGGCCCGACTTTCTGAGGTAGCGAACCGTTGACCGTGCAATACTTGCACGGTCATGAGCTTTCCGATCGAGGTCACCGAATACACCGACGCGCAGTGCCCGTGGGCCTGGTCCGCGGAGCCGATGAAGTGGCGTCTGAGATGGTTGTACGGCGATGCGCTGGACTGGCGCACGCGGATGATCGTGCTGGCCTCCGACAGCGAGCACTACAAGCGGCTCGACTACTCGGTCGAGATGATGGCGGCCGGCTTCGAGAGCTTCGCCGTCAGATACGGGATGCCGCTCGACGCGACGCCGCGCCCGCGCCTCGGCGCGACGCGACCGGCCGCGAAGGCTGTCGTCGCCGCGCGCGTCCACTCCAGCGCCGCCGTCTCCGAGCGGCTGCTGCGCCGCCTGCGCATCCACGCGATGACGAACCCGACCGCGATGCTGGAGGAGTCCGCGACGATCGTCACGGCCGCCGGCGAGGCGGGGATCGACCCGGCCGTGCTCGAACGCTGGCTGACCGATCCGGCCGTCGAGCGCGAGCTGCAGGCTGACATGCTCGCCACGCGCAGCCCGGCGCCGGCCGCGGTCGCGCTCAGCCACAAGCTCGCGAGATCGGCCGAGGACCCGAGCAGATGGCGCTACACGGCGCCGTCGCTGGTCTTCACGCGCGCATCCGACCGCCTCACGATCGAGGCGCCCGGCTTCCAGCCGTCGCTCGCGTACGAGGTCGCGGTCGCCAACCTCGACCCGACGATCGAGCGGCGCGCCGCGCCGGCCTCGGTCGCCGAGCTGCTGGAGTGGGCCGGCGAGCCGCTCGCGACGCAGGAGGTCGCCGAGGTGCTCGGCATCTCGCGGGAGGCGGCGCGCGAGCAGCTCGCGGAGGCGACCGGCGCCGTCGAGCAGCAGGCCGGCAGCGACGCCTTCTGGGCGCTCGACACGGCCGCGGTCGCGCAGGCGGCCTAGCCGCAGCCCGACGCACCCGGGCGCCGCCTCGCGCGGCGCCCGTCCGTCCGCCTCAGCTGAGCCGAAAGCGGCCGACCAGCTCGCGCAGCTCGTCGGCCGTCTGCGCCAGCTCGTGCGCGGAGGCGCCGATCTGCTGCGCCGAGGCGCTCGTCTGCTGCGTCGAGAGCGCGACCTGGCCGGTCGCCGCCGACGCCCGCTCGGCGACCGCGGCCACCGCGCCCATCCGCTCCTGCACCTGCTGCGAGAGCGCGGCGATGCCGTCGGTCTCGCCGGCGACGCCGCCGAC
>DATIOB010000581.1:0-2372 GCA_035473605.1 Conexibacter sp. | reverse complement strand
GGGCGTGCGCTTCGTGACGGGCGCCGACGGCGTCACCCTCGCCGCGGCCGCCTGAGCGCGGCCGCGACGGGCGACGCCGCGGCGTCGCTCAGGTGCGGCTGAACGGCAGCGCGGTCGTCAGCCAGTTGACGAGCGCGCCGGGCGTGCGCGACTGCGTCAGCACGCGGCCGGGGCCGGTGAACTCCATCACGAGCCCCTCGCCGCTCTTGAGCGTGTTCATCAGGCCGCTGGCGACCTTGCGCGTCGTGAACTGGGTCGAGGGGTCGAACGCGACGACGTGGCCGGAGTCGAGCACGACGCTCTCCCCCGCCGCCAGCTCGATCGTGTCGAGCGCGCCGTAGCAGGAGACGATCACGGTGCCGGAGCCGCTCGCGTGGATCAGGAAGCCGCCCTCGCCGCCGAAGAGGTTCTTGGCGCCGCCCCACTTCGTGTCCAGCTCGACGCCGTCGGAGGAGGCGAGCCAGTTGCCGCGCGAGATGTTGACCGGGCCGCCCAGCTCGATCACCCTCAGGTCGCCCGGGAGCGTCGCCGAGACGTCGACCCAGCCGCCCTGCGACGGCGCCGTCAGCGTCGTCATGAAGAGCGACTCGCCGCCGAGCATGCTGCGCTTGAGGCCCTTCATCAGGCCGCCCTGCATCTTCGCCTCGACGTCGACGCCGGCCGAGGTCGCCATCATGGCGCCCGACTCGGCTCTGATCGCTTCGCCTCCGGCGAGCGTGACGCGAGCGACGGCGAAGCTGGGTGCGTGGCGGATCTCAACGTTCATGCGCGGATCCTCCCCCAGCGGCCGGACCGACTTGAGCGGCCGCGCGGCGCACCGTAAGGTGGCGCGCGTGAGCGAACAGCCGCCAAGCGCGCCGCAGCAGCGTCCGCCGCGCCAACAGGTCGAGCTGATCGTCCCGGTGCGCACGCTGCTGCTGATCGCCGCCTTCGGCGCCGCCGTCGCGCTCGCGCTCGTCTCGCTCGGGGCGCTGCTGTCGATCTTCGTCGCGGGGATACTGGCGCTCGGCCTCGACCCGGTCGTCGGCGCGCTGGTCGCACGCGGCTGGAAGCGCGGCCCGGCCGCCGTCGCCGTCTTCGCCGGGCTGTTCGCCGCCGTCTTCCTGATCGTCGTGATCACCGTCGGCCCGTTGTGGGACCAGGTCCACGACTTCCTGCTCGCGGTGCTCGGCTACTGGGAGGAGCTGACGAACAGCAGAGCGTTCGAGACGTTCGTCTCCTCCGGCGCGCAGAGCGACGTCAGAGAGGCGCTGAAGGACCTCGCCAACGGCCTGCCGGAGGCCGCGAGCGCGCTGATGGGGATCGCCGGCGGCGTCTTCGGCTCGGTCCTCTCGCTCGTGACGCTGACCTTCCTGGCGCTGTTCCTGCTGATGGAGCGCCCGTCGATCACCGACTGGCTGTTCGGCTTCGCGCACCCAGTGGTCGAGGCACGCTGGCGGCCGATCGTGGAGGAGTCGATCAAGGCGGTCTCCTCGTCGCTGATCGGCAACGTCGCGATCTCGCTCGTCGCCGGCACCGTCGCGGGCCTCTCGGCGTGGGCGTTCGGGCTGCCGTTCCCGATCGTGCTCGCCGTCATCACCGGCTTCCTCGACCTGATCCCGCAGGTCGGCGCGACCGTCGCGGCGGTGATCCTCGTCGCCGTCGCGCTGACGGTCAGCCCGGTCGCGGCGGTCGGGATGGGCGTGATCCAGCTGATCTACCAGCAGCTGGAGAACTACGTCGTCTACCCGATCGTCTACCGCCGCGCCGTCGAGCTGACCGCCTTCACGACGATCGTCTCCGTATTGATCGCCAGCTCGATCCTGGGAGTGGTCGGCGCGATTCTGGCGGTCCCGTTCGCGGCCGTGATCAAGATCATGATCCGCGAGGCCGGGCGGCCGCGCCGCGAGCGGATGGCGGCGTTACGCTCCCCGCCATGACGGCGAGCGAGATCGAGGGACAGAAGCGCGCGGCGGCCGAGGCCGCGGCGCTGCTGGTGGAGGACGGGATGAAGGTCGGGCTCGGCACCGGCTCGACGGTCGCCTACCTGCTGCCGGCGCTCGCCGAGCGGGCGCTGCGCGAGGTCCGCTACGTGTCGACCTCGCCGCGCACCGAGGAGGCGGCGCGAGCGCTGGGGCTGGCGGTCGAGCCGTTCGCGCTCGCGCAGCTCGACATCGCGATCGACGGGACCGACCAGGTCACGCCCGAGAACTGGCTGATCAAGGGCGGCGGCGGCGCGCACACGCGCGAGCGGCTGGTCGCGGCGGCGGCGCGGCGGTTCGTCGTGATCGCGAGCGGCGACAAGCCCGTCGAGCGGCTGCGCGCCCCGGTCCCGCTGGAGCTGCACGCCTTCGGCCTGGAGGCGACGCTGGCGCGGCTGCCCGCCGCGCGCC
>DATIOB010000580.1:0-2410 GCA_035473605.1 Conexibacter sp. | reverse complement strand
CACTTCAGGTCGCTCTTCCGCACGCTCAGACGGGCCGGGATCGCACGCGGCGGCCTCTATCTGGCGTGGGACTTCACCGTCTCCAGCCGGCGGTCGCTGAGCGAGCGGATGCTGCAGATCCGCGACGACGCCTTCCGTCAGCTCGGCGATCGCAACCTCGCCGACCTGAAGGTCGACGGTGCCGCGCCGCGCCACACGATCGACAGGGTGACCGACTTCACGCGCGCCGAGGACGCGCAGATCGCGCGCGAGGTGGTCGGGACGGTCGAGGTTCCGTGCTACCTCGACCGCGTCGGCTGTCCGCCGGCCTCCGGCTTCCGCTACACCAGCGGCAGTCCCGACGCGCTCCCCAGACAGCTGCCGGGCAACGTCCGCCGCGCCCGCTTCCGCTGCGTCGTGCCGCGCAGCAGCGGGATCGCCGGCGGCACGGCGCGGCCGGTGCGCGCGTCGCTCTACGGCCACGGCTCGTTCGGCAGCGAGGACGAGGTGGCCGCACCCTACGTGCGCTCGTTCGCGCAGGCCCACGGCTTCGTCGTCTGCGCGACGGCGCAGATCGGCTTCGCCGCGGAGGACCGCACCAGCGCGTTCGAGCGGCTGAACGACTTCTCCGGTTTCCGCACGTTCGTCGACCGCATCCAGCAGGGGCTGCTGAACGAGCTGATCCTCGGCCGCCTGATGATCCACCCGCGCGGGCTGGCGGCCGACGCGGCCTTCCGCACGGCCGGCGGCGAGCCCGTGATCGACATGACGCGGCTGTTCTACGACGGCAACAGCGAGGGCGCGATCCTCGGCGGCGCGCTGACGGCGTTCGCGCCCGACTTCGAGCGCGCCGTGCTCGGCGTCGGCGGGATGAACCAGAGCGCGATCCTGCCGCGCGCGCTCGACTGGCCCGACTTCGTCGCGACCTTCGGCGCGGCGTATCCGTCGCAGCTGGCCCAGCCGCTGGTGATGTCGCTGTCGCAGATGCTGTGGGACCGCTCCGAGGGCAACGGCGTCGCGCAGCACATGACCGACGACCCGCTGCCGAACACGCCGCCGCACCAGGTGCTGCTGCAGATCGCGCTCGGCGACTTCCAGGTCCCCAACACCTTCGCGCAGGTGCAGGCGCGCACGATCGGCGCCGCGGTGCGGGCGCCGATCGCCGATCCCGGCCGGCTGGCCGACCGCTCGCCCTTCTGGGGGATCGAGCGGATCGCCGCATTCCCGCACGCCGGCTCGGCGCTGACGCTGTGGGACGCCGGGCCGATCCGCGACGGCGGCGCGCTCGGCAACGCACCCGCCGCGCTCTCCAACCGCAGCCCGCTGCTGTCCGTTCCCGGCGGCCCGGTCGGCGACGGCAACGATCCGCACAGCCTCGTGCGCGGCACCCCGGCGGCGCAGGAGCAGAAGTCGCGCTTCCTGCGCGTCGACGGCGTCGTCGCCGACACCTGCGGCGCGACGCCCTGCTACGTCTCGGGCTGGGACGGGCCGCGGTAGCGGCTGCCGGCCGCCCGGCCGCTCAGATCAGCGGCCGGTGCCGCTCGACGATCGACGCGAAGTCGACTCGGGGCGGCAGCGTGCCGAAGACGTTGCCGTGGTCGCCGGCCAGGCGCGAGGCGATGAACGCCTCGGCGACGGCCGGCGGCGCGTGGCGCACGACGAGCGAGCCCTGCAGCGCGAGCGCCATCGCCTCGACGAGACGGCGGGCGCGCAGCTCGACGTCGGTCGGGTCGGCGAGCGCGCGGCGCAGCCCGGCGACGTGCGCGTCGAGCCGCGCGTCGGCGCCGTCGGTGATCGCCAGCTCGGCGAGGAACGCGTCGGCGGTGCCTTCCTCGCGGTGGAGCGCGCGCAGGACGTCGAGGCACATGACGTTGCCCGAGCCCTCCCAGATCGAGTTGAGCGGCGCCTCGCGGTAGAGCCGCGGCAGGCCCGACTCCTCGACGTAGCCGTTGCCCCCGAGCACCTCGATCGCCTCGGCGGCGTGCGGCGCGTTGCGCTTGCAGATCCAGTACTTCATGACCGCGGTGGCGATCCGCTTGAACGCCTGCGCCTGGGCGGCGCCGGGGTTGTCGGCGTCGCCGGCCTCGTCGTAGGCGCGCGCCAGCCGCATCGCCGTGATCGTCGCGGCCTCGGACTCGACGCACAGGTCGGCGAGCACATTGGCCATCAGCGGCTGCTCGATCAGCAGCTTGCCGAAGGCGCTGCGGTGGGCGGCGTGGTGGGTCGCGAGCGAGACCGCCCAGCGCATCCCGGCGGCCGAGCCGATCACGCAGTCAAGACGGGTGTGTCCGACCATCTCGATGATCGTCGGCACGCCCCGGCCCGGCTCCCCGACCATCCGCGACCAGGCGCCGTGGAACTCGACCTCCGAGGAGGCGTTTGAGTGGTTGCCGAGCTTGTCCTTCAGGCGCTGGATGTGGAACGCGTTGCG
>DATIOB010000579.1:0-5079 GCA_035473605.1 Conexibacter sp. | reverse complement strand
GCGGCACGAGCAGGCGCGCGGTCAGCTCGCCGGCGGCCTCCAGCTCGTCGAGCAGCGCGTAGGCGGCGAGGTCGCCGTCCATCGCGTGGCCGCCGGTGAGGCCGAGCGCGTTGAAGCGGCGCAGGTTGTCGCGCACGCCGTCGCGCAGCTGCGCGGGGGTGAGCGGGTCGAGCGCGTCGCTGACGTGCCAGTAGGCCGGCAGCTCGATCAGCTCGCCGGTCGGCCGGCCGTCGCGGAACGGGATCTCGGAGTTGCCGGCGAGCGCCGGCGGGGCGGTGACGCCGGCTCGTACGAGGGCCGAGGGCGTCGCGACGTGCGTGTGCAGGTCGACGTAGGAGATCAGCGCGGGGCCGCCGGCCAGCTGCTCCAGCAGCTCGCCGGGCCAGGCGATCCCGTCGAGCGCGGCGTAGTCGAGCGCCCAGCCGCGCACGAGCGCCCCGGGGCCGATCCGCGCGCGCTCGGCCTGCAGCGCGGCGCGCAGGCCGGCGACGTCGTGCACGTCGCGCAGCTCGGGTCCGCGTGCCAGCAGCGCGCCCCAGACCGGATGGATGTGGCTGTCGACGAGGCCGGGGAGGACGGTCAGGCCGGCGCCGTCGAGCAGCTCGGTGCGGTGATCGCAGAGCGCGCGGATCTCGTCGTCGTCGCCGACGGCGAGGATCGTCCCGTCGGCGGCGAGCGCGACGGCGCGGGCGAGCGGCCGCGCCGGGTCGAGCGTGCGCACGTTCGACCCGACGATCGCGAGGGGGATGCGTCCGCCGCCCACGCCTGCGCGGCCCGCCGCGCCCGCGCCGGCCTCCTTCGATCCTGTCTCAGCCATCCCGCCAGGGTATGCCAAACCGGTTCGTCAGATCGGAGCGACCGGCCGGCGGGGCTGCTACGTTGCGGCGTCTGATGGAGCAGGGGCGCCGACCGGGGATTCGCGACGTGGCTCGTGCGGCGGGGGTCTCGCGCACGACGGTCTCGCACGCGCTCAACGACAAGGGCCGCGTCGCGCCGGAGACGCGCGAGCGGATCCTCGCGGTCGCCGAGGAGCTGGGCTACCGCCCCAACACGAACGCGCTGCACCTGACGCAGCGGCGCACCGGCCTGCTGGCGCTGACCTCCTCGCCGTCCGATCCCGTCCCGCTCGGCCTGCTCGACGTCGACTACTTCCTCGCGCTCGCGCCGGCCGCCTCGGAGGCCGCGCTGCGCGCCGGCTACGCGCTGGTCCTGGGACCGACCGGGCAGGCGCCGGAGCTGTGGGCGCAGCTGCGCCTCGACGGCGCGCTGATCACCGACCCGCTGCCGTCCGATCCCTTCCTGCGCGAGCTGGAGCGGCAGGGGACGCCGGTCGTCACGCTCGGCCGCGACGTCGACCGCGCCGAGGAGACCTGGTGGGTCGACTCCGACCTCGTCGTCGCGATGACCGAGGTGCTCGACCACGTCGAGGCGGCCGGCGCCCGTCGCGTCGGCTTCGTCGCCGAGCCGCCGCGTCACTCCTACTCGATCGACGAGCTGGAGGCGTACGAGCGCTGGCAGGCGGCGCGCGGCGCGCCAGCGCTGGTGGAGGAGGCGGCCGGCAACCACACCGAGGCGGGCTTCCACGCGGCGCAGCGGCTGCTCGACGCGGCCGATCCGCCCGACGCGATCGTGACGACGCTGGAGGGGCTGGCGCTCGGGGTCAAGCTGGCGGCCGAGACGCGCGGGCTGCGCGTGCCGGAGGACCTGATGATCGCCGCCGTCTCCGACGGGCCGGGCCTGGCGCAGGCGCACACCTCGATCACGGCGGCCGACCTCGCCCCGGCGGAGCTCGGCACCGAGGCGGTGCGGCTGCTGCTGGAGCGCCTCGACGGCGCCGCCCCGACCCCGCGCGCGATCGTCGTCCCCAGCGTCCTGCGCGTCCGCGCCTCGACGCGCCGCCCGCGCTGAGCAGCGCGCGGGCGCGGCGGTGCGCGGGCGGTGGCGCTCGGGCGGCGGTGCGCGGGCGGTGGCGCGCGGGCGCGGCGATGCGCGAGCGCGCCCGCCGCGCCGCCCCGAGGCCCCATGAGTGGCGATCCGTACATCCATGTGATGAACAGAACGCCACTCATCCCGCGCGGGATCCCGCGCGGGGCCGGGTGTGCGTCGATCAGTGCGGATCTGGGCGTCTGAGCGACCCCCAGGCCCGCACTGATCGCCCAGGCGGCGCCGTCCGCGCCGCGCAGCCGCGCCACGCCGCCGAGCGCGTAGGTGCGCCACGCGGCCGCTGCCTTGCGCCGGATTGGCAAACCGGTCAGGCACGTGCGCTCCATCGGCGACATTGCGGATGACAAACCGGTCAGGCAAGCTGCGCGGCAGAGGAGACGCCAAACCGGTCAGGCGCGTGGAATCGGCGCAGCGGATCGCCGACCGACCGGACAGTTCCGCTCAGCTGCAAGGAGACTGACTCGATGATGGAAGCACCACCGGCTGCCGCGACCCCGCCGCAGGCGCCGCCCGGCGGACAGCAGCTCAAGCGCGACTTCACGCTCCGCTCGGCCTTCTCGCTGGCGTTCGCGTACATGTCGCCGATCGTCTGCATCTACGGCGTCTTCGCGATCGCGCTGGCGCTCGTCGGGCCGGGCTTCTGGCTGGCGCTGCCGATCGCCTTCGCCGGCCAGCTGCTGGTCGCCTACGCGCTCGGCGAGGTCGCCTCGCGCTACCCCTTCCAGGGCAGCCTCTACGCCTGGGCCGGCCGCCTGCTCGGCCCCGCTTACGGCTGGTTCACCGGCTGGGCGTACGTCTGGACGGTGCTGATCGCGCTCGTCACCGTCGCCGTCGGCGCGACGCAGTTCTGGGGCGCCGCCTTCGCCATCGACGTCAGCGCGAAGTCGTCGCTGATCATCGGCTGCGTGCTCGTGCTGGCGTTCGCGACCGCGTCGAACATGCTGACGCGCAAGCTGCTGCGGCTGATGATCTTCCTCTCGATCACCGTCGAGGTGATCGCCTCGATCGGCCTCGGCGTCTGGCTGCTCGCCTTCCACGACGTCAACCCCGTCAGCGCGATCCTCGAGAACGGCGCCGGCGCGGGCGGCTGGTCGTTCTCGACGATCCTGCTCGCGGTCGGCCTCGCCGGCTGGTCGTTCGTCGGCTTCGAGTCCAGCGGCGCGATCGGCGAGGAGGTCGAGGACGCGCCCCGCAACGTGCCGAAGGCGCTGCGCTACTCGCTGATGGCGATCGCGGCGATCGGCCTCTTCGGCTCGCTCAGCCTGCTGCTGGCGGTCCCGGACATCGGCGCCGTGCTGACCGGCGCGGACGTCGACCCGATCACGACGACGCTCTCGACGCACCTCGGCGAGAGCGGCATGCGCGTCTTCAACGCGATGTTCGCGATCGGCTTCACCGCCTGCGCGCTCGGTCTGCAGACCGGCATCTCGCGCGTCATCTGGGCCTTCGCGCGCGACAGAGCGCTGCCGGGCTCGACCTGGCTGGCGAGACTGTCCAGACGCGAGGCGATCCCGCTCAACGCGCTCGCCGTCACGGCCGTGCTGCCGCTGCCGATCTTCTTCCTGACCGGCTCCAACGTCTACAGCGTGCTCGTCGGCTTCGTGATCGGCGGTTGGTACCTGACCTTCGCGCTGGTGCTGATCGCGGCGGTCGTCGTGCGCACGCGCGGGAGCTGGAAGCCCGGCCCGTGGTCGCTCGGCCGCCTCTCGCTGCCGATCCTCGTCGCGGCGCTGATCTGGTCGGTCTTCGAGACGATCAACATCTCGTGGCCGCGCGAGATCCTCAGCGGCCCCGACTGGTGGCTGCAGTGGTCGGTCGTGATCGTGACCGCCGTCCTCGGCGCGCTCGGCGCGCTCGTCTACCTGACCGTGCGCAGAGGGATGCGCCTCGGTCAGCCCCTCCCCGAAGAGCAGGAGTCGTGATGTACCGCTGGCCTGAGGTCGACGCCGCCGCCCTGCGCGCGGCGCGAATGGAGCGCGTCGCCGAGCAGATGCGCGACAAGCAGCTCGACCACGTGCTGCTGTCGAGCTTCGACACGATCCGTCAGGCGACCGACTTCCGCGCGACGCTGACGTACGACTCCAACTACGACTACTACGCGGCGCTCGTCGCGCTCGACGGCGAGACGACGCTGCTCGCCTGCGACGTCGGCGAGGTGCTCGACGAGCCGGTCCACGGGCTGCCGTGGATCACGCGCCGCGTGCCGGCGCCGTCGTGGCAGTCGTTCTGGGCGCACCCCGCGACGTACGGCGGGCTGCTCGTGCGCGAGCTGCAGCGGGTCGGCGCCAGACGGGTCGGGATCGACACGCTCCCGTTCGACGTCGTCGAGGTGATCCGGCGCGAGCTGCCGCAGGTCGAGCTGGTGCCGGTGCTGCGCGAGCTGCTGTGGGCGCGGCGGATCAAGCTGCCCGACGAGGTGCGGCTGCTGGAGGCGACCTGCGACGTGCTGTCGCTGTGCGCCTCCAACGCGCTCGCCGGCTTCGTCGAGGGGATGACCGACCACGACGTCGTCACGCTCGCCGACGAGACCGCCCACGCGCACATGGTCGAGTGGATCTCGCACAGCGTGATCGTCGCGCAGGCGACGCCGCGCAGAGCGGCGTGGCTGCCGACCGGCCGCCGCATCTGGGGCGGCGACAGCTTCTTCGTCGACTACGGCGTGATCGGCCGCGGCGGCTACACGGCCGACTTCTGCCGCACCGCCTTCGCCGGCGAGCCCTCGCCGCAGGTCGCCAAGGCCCACCGCGCGCTGCTCGACGCGAAGGCGACCGGCGAGGCGTTCGCGCGGCCGGGCGTCAAGGGCTCCGAGCTGGCGGCGACGATCAACGACGCGCTGCGCGGCCACGGCCTGCCGCCGACCTCCTACGCGATGGGCCACGGGATCGGCCTGCGGATGGTCGAGATCCCCAGCCTCTACCGCGCCGAGCTGATGGATCACGACGACGTGCTCGAAGAGGGGATGTGCATCTGCATCGAGCCCTCCACCGCGGTCGAGCTGCCGGGCGGCGAGGTCGTCGGGCTCAAGGAGGAGGACCAGTACATGGTCACCGCCAGCGGCCTGCGCAGGCTGACGCGCACCGCGGTCGCGGCGACCGCCTGACGTCACGTGCGGGGCGCCTCGCCCCGCACGCGCCG
>DATIOB010000578.1:0-11315 GCA_035473605.1 Conexibacter sp. | reverse complement strand
CGACGGGAACTCGGTCGACGAGTCGTCGTGGTGGCCGTTGGCGGCGGCCGGCGCGAGCTGCTCGCGCTCGTCGAGCGCGGCGGCGGCGCCAGCGCCGGCAGCCGCACCAGCACCAGCGGCGACCGCGGGGCGAGCCGCCGGGGTCGCCGGGCGGATCGGCGCGGGTGGAGCGCCGCCCCCGGCCGGCTGGCCGGGCAGCGGGATCAGCATCGTCGCGGAGGCGAGCGCCGGACCGCCGACGCCGACCGGAGCGGAGGGCAGCAGCTGCGGGCGCACCGGCGCGGAGGTGCTGGCGACGCGCGTCGCGGCGCCGGCGCCGGTCGCGGCGGCAGCGGCCGCCGGAGCGGGTCCGACAGCACGGCGCGCGACCGGGCCGCGCGCCTGCTGCGTCGGCGACGGGCCGGTGACCGGCGCCGGCTGCGCCTGTGCGCGCGAGGCGCGGCGGGCCATGTCGAGCGCGGCGGCGACGCTGCGCTCCAGCTCGCCGATGCGGTCGTGGGCCTGACCGCCCCAGTCGCGCAGGCGCTTGATCTCACGCGCCTGCGCGAACAGCAGCAGCGCGAACAGCGCGAGCGCGACGACGGCGGCGAAGCCGGCATAGGAGCCGACGTCCTTGACGAATTCTGTGGCGGAGAACGCGAACGTCACGAGCATTGAGCCGGGGCAGTCTAGGGCCTCACGCCGTCGGCCACGGCGCTCAGGCGTTTCACGAGGGTACCTGGGGGCCCGGAGCGGTTCGCACGGCGGCCAGCTCAGCGACCTTCGCGGCGAGCCCCGCGGCGTCCCCTTCGAGCACGAACAGGTTGATCTCGCCGAAGGTCGACTCGACCCACGCCTGGTCCAGGCGCGCGCGCTCGGCGCGCAGGATCTTCTCGGCCGCGGTCTGCTGGGGGCGCTCGTAGGGGTTGAACAGCTCTTCGTGGAACTTCTCGCCGGCGCGGGCGCCGATCACCTCGATCGCGATGTCTCTCTCTGGGTCGAGCCCGGAGAGGCGGATCATCTCGCGTGCGAGGTCGATGATCTTGACCGGCTCGCCCATCTCCAGCACGAAGACGTCGCCGCTGCGCTCCGACAGCGAGCCGGAGCGGATGATCAGCTGGACGGCCTCGGGGATCGTCATGAACCAGCGCTGCATGCGCGGGTCGGTGATCGTGACGGGACCGCCGGCGGCGATCTGACGCCGGAAGATCGGCACAACCGAGCCGGAGGAGCCGAGCACGTTGCCGAAGCGGACGGTCGCGTAGCGCGTCTCCGGATGGCGCGCCGCGGCAGCCTCGACGGCCCACTCGGCGAGCGCCTTGGAGGCGCCCATCACGGTCGCCGGCTTGACCGCCTTGTCGGTCGAGACGAGCACGAAGGTCTTGACCGAGTGCTCGCCCGCGATCCGCGCGACGAGGCGCGTCGCGAGCGCGTTGTTGCGGACGGCCTCGACGGGGTTCTGCTCCATCATCCCGACGTGCTTGTACGCGGCGGCGTGGAAGACGACCGCGGGGCGGTGCTCGCGGAAGACCTCGCGCATCCGCTCCTCTTCCTTGCAGTCGGCGAGCACCGGCACGGCCGTGCGCACGTGGCGCTCGCCCTCCAGCTCGCGCAGGATCTCGAAGAGGTTGTCCTCGGCGTGGTCGACGAGCACGATCCGGCGTGGGTTGACGCGCGCGATCTGGCGGCACAGCTCGCCGCCGATCGAGCCGCCGGCGCCGGTCACCATCACGACCTCGCCTCTGAGGTACGCGCCGACGCGCTCCAGCTCCATCCGCACCGGCTCGCGGCCGAGGATGTCCTCGATCGACAGCTCGCGCAGCTGACGCATCACCTGCACGCCGCCGGCCTCGCTCTGCAGCAGCTCGAAGACGGTCGGCAGCGTGCGCACGGGGATCCCGCGGTCGCGGCAGGCGCGCACGATGCGGGCGCGCAGCTCGCCGGGAGCGGAGGGGATCGCGATGATCACCTCGTGCGGCTCGACCTTGTCGAGCACGCGCGCGAGGTCGCCCTCGGAGGTCGTGCCGAGCACCTTCAGGCCGTGCTCGTCCTTCATCCCGCGCTTGCGCGGGTCGTCGTCGAGGAAGCCGACGGGGCGCAGCCGCAGCATCGGGTTGCGCACCAGCTCGCGCACGAGCAGGCGACCGCCGTCGCCGCCGCCGACGACGAGCACGTCGCGGGCGCCCTTGACGACGCGCATGCCGCGCTTGCGGCCCTCGAAGGCGAGATGGGCGACGAAGCGCACCGCCGCCATCGAGACGCCCATCAGCAGCACCCACATCGCCGCGACGCCGGTCGGCATGCCGACGGCGACCTGGACGCCGTTGCGCGCCTCGACCTGGACCGGGTGGATGACGGCGATCGCGCCGATCACCAGCACCGCGGAGACGACGACCGCCTGGGCAAGCGCTTGGTAGTCGCGCTGGCCGACATAGGTCCACAGCCGCTGGTAGAGGCCGAACAACGCGAAGACGACGATGCAGACCGGGACCACCCAGTAGATCGTCTCGTCGCGCAGCAGCTCGTAGCGACCCGGGATGCCGGAGTCGAACCGCAGCTGGAAGGCGAGCACGTAGGCGAGGGCGACCAGCGCACCATCCACGAAGAGCTGTATCAGCGAGTGGCGGTGAACCGGGAACGCTCCGGAGCGGTACCACCGGCGCATTGGCGGGAATTGTAGGGGTCGGCGCCAGCGGACGGGCGAAGACGCGCCCGGACGGGGTCGCGAAGGCGGCGCGCGCCGGCGCTCAGAGCCCGCCGACCGGCGCCGCCAGCAGCGCCGCGAACGCGCGCGGGTCGCGGCGGACGCGCTCGGCGGCGGCGCCGTCGGCGGCACGTGAGCGCTTCGCGATCACGACCTCGTCGGGGTCGGTCAGGCGCAGCAGCCGGCCGTCGGCGATCAGCTGCTCGTCGACCGCACCAAGTCTGCCCTCGAAGCTCGTGAAGACCGGCGTGCCGAGCGCGACCGCCTCGCGGTTCATCGTGCCGCCGGCGGAGATCACGAGGTCGGCGTGCGCGATCAGCGACTGCGCGTCGATCGCGCGCTCGGGCAGGATGAAGCCGCCGGCCTCGCGCAGCTGCTCGCGCTGCGCCGGCGTGCGCGGCAGCACGACCGTCTGGGCGCCGGCGTCGCGCAGCTTCGCCAGCACCGCGCCGAAGGTGTCGTGCTCGAAGCGGTGGTAGAGCGAGACCTCCGGCGGCGTGCGCACGACGACGACCGGCTCGCTCGTGTCGAGCCCCAGCTCGTCGACGATCGCCGGGTCGGGCTCGAAGTCGGCGAGGTAGTACTCCTCCTTCAGCCCGGCGTAGCGGCCGAGCTTCGGCACCGCGCCGTAGCGCGCGAGCCGCTCCGGCGGGATCGCCTGCGGCACGACGACCGCCTGCGCGAGGCGGCAGTTGACGGTGTGCTGGACGGTCGCCCACTCGTAGTCGAACGTCGTCGAGCAGGGGATCCGCAGCAGCGCAGCCGCCACCGAGACGTCATTGGAGCCGTGGCCGAGCGCGAGATCGAATGGCCCGTTGCGGCGCGCCCAGCGCACGAGCGCGCCGGATCGCTGCGCCAGCCCGATCGCCTTCGCCGACAGCTTCTCGCCGCGGTGGCGGCCGATCGCGGTGTGGTCGATCCCGAAGCGGTCGCACAGCTGCAGCGTCTGGGCGAAGTCGCGCGCGGTCACGCGCACCTCGTGGCCGTCGGCTCTCAGCAGCTCGATGATCGGCCGCATCACGAGCACGTGGGGGGAGTTGGTCAGGTCGATCCAGACGCGCATCGGCGATCAGCCTCCTCAGACGGCGCCGTCGAGCGCGGCGCGCACGGCGGCGGTGACCGCCTCGGCGTCGGCGCGCGACAGCAGCGGGTTCATCGGGATCGCGAGATGGGTGCGGGCCAGCTCGTCGGTCGCCGGCAGCGGCAGCACGCGCCCGTCGCCGGTCCACGGCTCGAAGGCGCGCTGGAGGTGCAGCGGCGTGCGGTAGTAGCCGCGTGCGCCGATCCCCGCGCCCGGCAGCGTCTGCTCGAGCAGCTCCGCGTGCAGCGAGCGCACGACCTGGAGCCCCCAGCAGACCTCGGCCCCGGCTGTCGGCGCCTGCGGCGCGACCAGCTCCCACAGACCGGCTGCCTCGTAGCTGCTCCAAGCCGCTCGACGGCCGTCGGCCCAGCCGTCGAGCTGCGGCAGCAGCACGCGCAGGATCGCCGCCTGCAGCTCGTCGAGCCGCGAGTTCCAGCCGATCCGCTCGAACGAGACCTTGTCGCGCGAGCCGTGGAAGCGCAGCACGCGCGCCTCCTCCGCGAGGCGGTCGTCGTCGGTCGCGATCGCGCCGCCGTCGCCGAAGCAGCCGAGGTTCTTCGAGGGGAAGAAGGAGAGCGTCCCGAGCGTCCCGAGCGCCGCCGTGCGGCGGCCCTCCAGCAGCGAGCCGGCCGCCTGCGCCGCGTCCTCGACGACCGGCACGCCGAGCGCCTCGATCGCCGCGACGTCGGCCGGGTTGCCGAACAGGTCGACGGCGACGACCGCCTTCGTGCGCGGCGTCAGCGCCGCCTTCACGGTCTCCGCCGTCACGTTCATCGTGTCGCGATCGACGTCGCAGAAGACCGGCGTGGCGCCGGTCGGCGGGATCGCCTCCGCGCTCGCGTAGAAGGTGAACGACGGCACGACGACCTCGTCGCCGGGCCCGACGCCGAGCGCCTGCAGCGCGATCGTGATCGCGTCGGTGCCGTTGGCGACCGAGACGACGTGCCGGACGCCGAGGTACGCCGCCAGCTCGGCCTCGAAGGCGGCGACCTCGGGGCCGAGGATGAAGGCGCCGCCGTCGAGCACCTCCGCGATGCGCGCGTCGATCGCGGCGCGCAGCGGCGCGACGGGCGTCTTCGTGTCGAACAGGGGGATCGCCATGACGGCGACGAACCCTAATTGCTCACGCGAGATCCATCGTGTCCGGGTCGAAGCCGGTCCGCTCGGCGCGCTCCAGCGTCGCGATCGAGGCCAGCTCGGCGTCGCTGAGCGCGAAGTCGAAGACGTCGACGTTCTCCGCGATCCGCGACGGCGTGACCGACTTCGGGAAGACGACGTTGCCGAGCTGGATGTGCCAGCGCAGCACGACCTGGGCGGGCGTCTTGCCGTGCGTCTCGGCGATCTTCGCCAGCACCGGCGCGTCGAGCACGGCGCCCTGCGCCAGCGGCGACCACGCCTCGGTGACGATGTCGTGCTCGGCGTGGAAGGCGCGCAGCCCCGCCTGCTGCAGGTGCGGGTGCAGCTCGATCTGGTTGACCGACGGCACGACGCCGACCTCGTCGAACAGCCGCCGCAGGTGGGCCGGCTGGAAGTTGGAGACGCCGATCGAGCGGACGCGGCCGTCCTCGCGCAGTCTCACAAGCGCTCTCCAGCTCTCGACGTATCTGTCACGCGAGGGCACCGGCCAGTGGATCAGGTAGAGGTCGACGACGTCGAGACCGAGCTTGCCGGCGCTGACGTCGAAGGCGCGCAGCGCGCTGTCGTAGCCCTGCTCGCCGTTCCACAGCTTCGTCGTGACGAACAGCTCGTCGCGGGCGATGCCGGAGGCGGCGATCGCGGCGCCGACCTCGGCCTCGTTGCCGTAGATCGCGGCCGTGTCTATGTGGCGGTAGCCGAGCTCGAAGGCGGTCGCGACGGCCTGCGCCGTCTCCGCCGGCGGCACCTGGAAGACGCCGAAGCCCAACTGCGGGATCTCGACGCCGTCGTTGAGCGTCAGGTCGGGGATCTGGCTCATGTGGGGGAGTCCTTCATGTCGTGGTGAGAGGTGAGGAGGGATGCGCGTCAGCGGCGGCTGAGCGCGGCGTCGGGCGACGACGGCGGGATCGGCTCCTGCGGCGTCAGGCTGTCGCCGTCCCACGCGTAGGTGACCTCGGTCTCGCCGCCGCTGGGCGACTCGATCGAGTCGCCCGGTCTGTAGAGGCCGTAGGCGAGCGTGATCGCGTCGTCGCTCTGCTCGGTCACCGTGATGCGACCGCTCGGATCTCTCGTGTCGGTGCCGATGAACGCGTCGCCGACGAAGAAGAAGGCCTGCTGCGCGCCGTCGTCGCTGACGCCGCGTCTGACGCCGAGCAGCACCTTCAGCGGCTGGTCCGGGCGCCAGTCTCTCTCGGTCAGCGTCGCGAAGCCGCGCCCGTCGAGCACCTGCTCGGCCGCCTGCAGCGTCAGCGGCGCGGCCGCCGGCTCGGTCGTGGCCGGCGTCGTCGCGGGCGGCTGCGCCGGCGTCGTCGGCCGGGCCGGGACGGTGACCGTGCGCGTCACCGTCGTCGGCTCCGCGACGGTCGTGGAGGCGTCGTCGTCGCTGCCGCACGCTGTCGCTCCGAACGCGAGCGCCGCGAGCGCGCATGTGATGGTCGTGCTCCGCGCGATGGACATGCGGACGAGGCTAGTACGCGGCGCGTGCTGGCACGTCCGCAGCACCCTGGACGAGAACAGGGATCTTTACGCAACCGACCTCGCGCATTCGTTAGCGTCGCCGTGCGCGTCCGCTCCGACGCGCCAACTCGATCAAGGGGGACAGACGTCGTGCGCGGGCCGGTGCCGACCCGCCGCCGATCCTCACATGCAGAAACGTCGCGCTCGCGAGATCAAGCAGTTCGACTTCCCGACCGTCTCGACGAGCAGAGTCCGCATCCTCTCCGAGAGAGGCAACACCTTCGGCAGAACGATGCTCGACGAGCTCGAGGCCTACTGGATCTCCTGACCGGGCTCAGCGAGCTCTCAGCGTGGCACGGCGGGGACGCCGTTACCCTTCCCTGCCGTGCCACCGCTTCTGCTCGCATCGATCACAGAGCCGCTGATCAACTTCGCGACCGACGTCGTCGACGCGATGGGCCTCGTCGGGGTCTTCATCCTGATGACGCTCGAGAGCGCCTGCATCCCGATCCCGTCCGAGGCGACGATGCTGTTCGCCGGCTTCAACGTCTCGCTCGGCCACTACTCGCTGCTGGCCGCGACGCTCGTGGGCGCGAGCGCCAACCTCGTCGGCTCGTGGATCGCCTACGGCGTCGGCTACTTCGGCCGCGTCGAGCTGCTGGAGAGACACGGCAGAAAGCTGCACATCTCCAGAAGACAGCTGGAGCAGGCCGACCGCTGGTTCGAGAAGTACGGCTCCGCGGCCGTGCTGATCACGCGCATGCTGCCGATCGTGCGCACCTTCATCTCGCTGCCGGCCGGTGTTTCGCGGATGCCGTTCGTGCGCTTCTCGATCCTGACCTTCGTCGGCTGCCTGCCGTGGGTCTTCGCGCTCACCTTCATCGGCAAGCAGGCGCGCGACAACTGGACGACGTGGAAGGACAACCTCCACTACGTCGACTACGCGGTCGCCGTCGCGATCGTCGCGATCGCCGCGTACTACGCGGTGCGCTGGTACCGCAAGCGCAACGCCGAGCCGGCGACCGACGCGGTTTGAGCCCCGAGCGGGAACCGGCCCTCCCGCTCGGCCACGCGGTCGCACTCGGGCTGCTGCACGGTCCGGCCGAGCTGCTGCCGATCTCCTCCTCCGGCCACATCACGCTCGTGCCGTGGCTGCTGCGCTGGCCGTACGCCGAGCTCGACCCGGAGCTGCGCAAGGCGTTCGAGGTCGCGCTGCACGCCGGCACCGCGGCCGCGCTGCTGATCGGCCTGCGCGACGAGGTCGGCGAGGCGGCGCGCGGGCTCGACCGCCGCCGGATCGAGCTGATCGTGCTGTCGTTCGCGCCCGCCGGGGTGCTCGCCTTCGCGCTGGAGCGACCGATCGAGCGGCGGCTCGGCACGCCCGCGACGATCGCCGCCGGGCTCGTGCTCGGCTCGCTCGCGATGGCGGCCTCCGACATGCGGCCGCAGGAGCGCACGAGAGAGAGCGCCGACTGGCGCGACGCGCTCGCGCTCGGCGCCGGCCAGGCGGCCGCGCTGATCCCGGGGATCTCGCGCAACGGCGCGACGCTCGCCGCCGCCCGACTGCGCCGTTTCACGCGCGAGGACGCCAACGCGCTCTCGCGCCACGTCGCGCTTCCGATCATCGTCGCGGCGACGGCGCTGAAGGGGACGCGGCTGGTCAAGCGCGGGCTGCCGCCGCGCACGCGCGCCGCCTTCGCCGCCGGCACGGTCGCCTCGTTCGCCTCGACGCTCGGCTCGACCTGGCTGATCCGGCAGGTCGAGCGCGACCGCTCGCTCGCGCCGTATGCCGCGTACCGGATCGGTCTGGCAGCGGTCGTGGCCCGACGGCTGCGACAATCCGGCCCATGAGCGACTCCTACGCTGCCGCCGGCGTCGACATCGCCGAGGCCGACGCGGGCGTCCGCGCGCTCGTCGACGTGCTGCGCACGATCGATCCGGGCCGGGCCTCGCTGTCGGTCCTCCCCTCCGGCCACTACGCGAACGTGCTGAGAGTCGCGCCGAACCTCGGCATCGCCGTCGGCGCCGACGGCGTCGGCACGAAGGTGATCGTCGCCGAGCAGACCGGCCGCTACGACACGGTCGGGATCGACTGCATCGCGATGAACGTCAACGACGTCATCTGCGTCGGCGCCGAGCCGATCGCCGTGCTCGACTACCTCGCCGTCGAGCAGGCCGACCCGCAGGTGCTGGGCGCGATCGCGCGCGGGCTCAAGGTCGGCGCCGAGGCGGCCGGCGTCGAGATCCCCGGCGGCGAGCTGGCGCAGCTGCCCGAGCTGGTCAAGGGCCACCCCTCCCCGCTCGGCTTCGACCTGACCGGCGCCTGCTTCGGCACCGTCGCACTCGACGCGATCGTGACCGGCGAGAAGATCGCGGCCGGCGACGCGCTGATCGGGATCCCCGCCTCCGGCGTCCACTCCAACGGCCTCACGCTCGCGCGCCGCGCGCTGCTGGAGCAGGGCGCGCTCGGCCTCGACGAGACGCCGGCCGAGCTGGACGGCGCCTCCGTCGCCGACGTGCTGCTGGAGCCGACCGTCATCTACGTGCGCGCGGTGCTCGAGCTGCTGCGCAGCGACGTCCCGGTCCACGGCCTCGCCCACATCACCGGCGGCGGCGTGCTCAACCTGCTGCGGCTCGGCACGGGGATCGGCTACGAGATCGACAACCCGCTGCCGGTGCTGCCGGTCTTCGAGCTGATCGCCCGCCTCGGCGCGGTCGCGCCGGCCGAGATGTGGAAGGTCTTCAACATGGGCTGCGGCTTCGTCGCGACCGTCCCGGCCGCGCAGGCCGACGCCGCGATCGCGCTGCTCTCCACCCGCCACCCCGGCACCGCCCGGATCGGCTCGGTCACCGCCGACGCCGGCCGCGTCACCCTCCCCGGCCTCGGCCTGACGGGCGACGAGTCGGGGCTGCGCGCGGCCTAGGCCGGGATCGCGGCTTCGCGCATCGCGATCGCGACGGCGTGGGCGCGGCTGGACGCCTCCAGCTTGCGCATCACGTTGCGCAGGTGAGTGCGGACCGTGTGCGGGCTGACCGACAGCTCATCGGCCATCGCCTCGGTCGAGCTGCCGGCGGCGACGAGCGCGAGCACGCGCAGCTCGGCGTCGGAGAGGGTCGCGGTGCGGCGCTCGCAGATGCCGGCGAGCACCGTTGCGGCTGGGCGCGGCGGCGGTGGCGTGTCGGTGTCGCCCGGCTCGTTGAACCAGAGGCCGCCGGCGGCGACCTGGCGCAGCGCGCCGCCCAGCTCGCCGATCGAACGGCGCTTGGCGATCACGCCCGCGGCGCCCGCGTGGACGGCGAGCGCGGCCTGCTGCGGATCCTCGTCGTCGGTGTAGAGCACGACGGCGCTGCTGACGCCGCGCTGCAGGAGGCGGCGCAGGAGCACGATCCCGTCGGCGTCGGCGAGGTCCAGCGCGACGAGCGCGACATCCGGCTGGTGCTGGCCGATCACGGCCTCGCCGCCGTCACCGGTCGCGGCAGTCGCGACGACCGCGATCCCTTCCCGTTCCAGCAGCAGCGGAAGACCCTCGCGCACGGGCGCGTGCGGGTCGACCACGACGACGGTGACCGGTCTGCGACTGGCGGCTATCCACCCGTCGACGTCGCCGGGGATCTGCCCGAGGCCGGTCGATTCGAGATGGTCGTCACGCAGCATCGAACCGGTTATTCGCCGTCGGGTCCTCAACTCATTCGAACGTAGCCGAGCGCGGAGCCGGCGTCGTGCACGTTGCGGCTGACCTTGTTGGAGGAGTTGCCCTCGATCGTCTGGACGCGACCGTCGGGAAGCACCTGCTCGACCATGCCGATGTGCTCGTCCCAGACGATCAGATCGCCGGGCTGCGGCGTCGCGCCGGGGCCGTTGGGAACGGCGCGACCGGTGCTCTGCGCCCATGCGTAGACGTCGTCGACACGGCCGAAGCCCTGGCCGCTCTCGCCGAGCGGGTTGCCGGTCTGCTGGCCGAGCCAGGAGACGAAGTAGGCGCACCACGGGCCGACGCCGCTGCCGGCGGTCGCCTCGCGGTACGTGGCGATCCGCGGCGAGTCGTTGCCACCGTCGGGGTACTCGGCCTGACCGACCTCGCCCTGGGCGAGCGCGACCATCGCCTGAGCGCCCGGCGCTGAGGCGCCGCCGTTGGAGATGCCGTTGACGCCGCCGAGGCCGTTGACGAAGCCCGCCGGCGAGGAGATCGGCATCGCGAGCGCCGGGTTGGTGTTCCCGAGCGAGCGGTTGAGCAGGTTGGAGAAGGCGTTCGCGCTGGAGGCTGACGCGGTGACCGCGGTCGGAGCCGCGGCGCCGCCGTTGCTCGGCTGGACCGGGGTGGTGTCGCGCGGGGCGAAGGCGCCCTGGATCTCTTCGACGCGCGCGATGGCTGCTGCGAGGGACATCAGTCCTGTTGATCGGCAGCCGGCGCGATCACTTGACCGCGCCGACGTGCCTGATCGACGGAGTCCTAGCGCAGGAGCGAGAGGACCGACTGGGGGGCCTGCTGGGCCTGCGCGAGCATGCTCGTGCCGGCCTGCTGCAGGATGTTGTTCTTGGTGAAGTTGACCATCTCAGAGGCCATGTCCACGTCGCGGATCCGACTCTCCGAGGCGCTCAGGTTCTCCTGGTAGACAGAGAGGTTGTTGTAGGTGTGCTCGAGGCGGTTCTGCACCGAGCCGAGCGTCGCGCGCTGATCGGAGACGCCCTCGATCGCTCTGTCGATGTCGGCCAGCGTCGAAGCGGTCGTGATGCCGCCCGCTCTGGCGCCGAGCGAGATCAGCGTCGCCGAGATCGTCTCTCTGTCGTTGGCACCGACCTGGAACGTCACCGAGGTCGTTCTGCCGTCAAGCAGCTGGATGCCGTTGAACTGAGCGGTCGTGCCGATGCGCTCGATCTCGTCCGTCAGCTGTCTGACCTCAGAGGTGATCGCGTTTCTGTCCGTCGTGGCAAGCGTGCCGTTCTGGAACTGCACCGAC
>DATIOB010000577.1:0-2068 GCA_035473605.1 Conexibacter sp. | reverse complement strand
GCAGGCGCACAGCGCCGGCGGCGAGCGTCAGCTCGAGCAGTCGGGCGAGCGGCTGACGACCTTCGAGGGCTACTTCAGCGGTCCGCTGGAGGCCGACCCCGAGGACTACGTCCTCAAGCCGCTGCGCGAGGGCTCGACGGTCATCGCCGGCACGATCCTCGGCCGCATCGGCAAGACGCACGAGAGACTGGCCCCGCACGTCGAGTTCACGATCCGGCCGGCCGGCCGCGGCGCGCCGCGGATCGACCCGAAGCCGATCCTCGACGGCTGGAAGCTGCTCGAGTCGACCGCGATCTACAAGAGCGGCAACGACAACGTCTTCGGCAACGACGGCAGAGGGCCCTCGATCGGCCAGATCCTGCTGATGTCGAAGTCCGAGCTGCAGGCGCGCGTGCTCTCGAACCCGAACATCGAGATCTACGCCGGCGGCCGCGAGGACATCAAGACCGGCGCGATCGACCAGCGCGTGCTGGCGACGCTCGAGTTCCTCTCCGCCAGCGGCCTGAAGCCGACGGTCACGTCGCTGAAGGGCAACCACGGCCTGATGACCGCCTCCGGCAACATCTCGGAGCACTCGACCGGCACCGCGGTCGACATCGGCGCGATCAACGGCATCGTGATCACGCCGGCGACGCAGGGCGAGGGCTCGATCACCGACATCACCGTGCGCCGCCTGCTGACGCTGCAGGGCACGATGAAGCCGCACCAGATCATCACGCTGATGCAGTACCCGGACACCGACAACACGCTCGCGATGTCCGACCACGACGACCACATCCACGTCGGCTTCCACGCTGTCGCGCAGCCCGGCTCGCCGAGACTGCAGTCGCTGATGAGACCGGAGCAGTGGACGAGACTGGTCGAGCAGCTCGGTGCGATCCAGAACCCGATCGTGCCGACGACGGTCTCCAGATACGCGACGAAGGACGGCGACGCCAGATAGCGCCCCCCTGGACGAGCGGAAGGCTCAGGTCTTCCGTTTCGTCCAGCTCGAGTTCCCGTGGCGTGTCGGTCCCGACGACGGTCGCTATGTCGTGCGGCCCGACGGGCCCGGGAGCGAGCCGACGCACGTCGTCGTGGTCGCGACGCTCGGGGCGGAGCCGCGGCGCCTGCTGCGCCGTCGTGCCCGCCCCCGCGACGTCGCGCCCGAGCCCTCCCCCACGCCCGTGCAGACCGGCCGCGTGACGATCGTCGACGCCCGTCCCGGCGACGCCGCCGCGGCGGAGCGCTGGCTGGCCGCGGCCGACCTGAAGGACGCGCAGGCGCCGCTGCCCGAGCTGACGCGGCTGGTGCGCGCCCACCGCGCCGCCAGCGCCGATCCCGGCGTCACGCTGCCGCGGCTGTCGCAGGCGCTCGTCGTGCGCGTCGGCTACGGCGTCGGCGAGGAGGTCGCCGACGGCCGCTGGACGGCCGCGCGCGAGCTGCCGCCCGCCGAGGAGAGCCGCGCCGGCCGCCGCTCCGCCGCGCTGCGCCCGCAGGAGCGGCTGGCGGCGCTGCTCGGCGGCCGCTCACACCAGCTCGCCTGCGAGGAGCTGACGCTGCGCGCCCGCCACGACCTCGACGACCGCCACCTGCGCGAGGCGGCGCTGCAGCTGCGGACCGCCTTCGACGCCGCGCTCGCGGAGCTGCCGGCGACCGCGCAGGCCTCCCAGCTGACGCAGCGGATCGACGAGCTGCGGAGACTGCACGGCAGCGTCGCGGCGCTCGCCGACGACGCGCTCGGCGGCGTGCTCGGCCCAGATGCCGCGCAGACGCTGGAGATCGCGCTGAGACGGCTCGAAGCCGCGCTGCGGGCGCGCACGGTCGCCGAGACGGCGCTCGAAGGCTGACGGCGCGCCGTCAGAGCGCCGCCACGAGCAGTTCCAGCTCCTCCACGACGTCGCCCTCGAGCTTGACGACCGCCTCGTCGTCGTAGCGCGTCGGGCCCTGCGTCACGATCGCCACCTCGCCGCCGGCGCGCAGCGTCAGCGCGGGCAGCTCGCCGACCGGCCAGACCTCCAGCGAGGAGCCGATGCAGAGCAGCAGGTCGGCCCGCACCGCGAGCGCCTGCGCCCGCTCCAGCGCCGCC
>DATIOB010000576.1:0-15305 GCA_035473605.1 Conexibacter sp. | reverse complement strand
GGCCGAGCACCGCGGCTGGCTGGAAGCGGCCGGCCTCAGCTCGATCGAACTGCGGCGCGGTTACGGCCCGATCGCCGTCGTCGCCGCGCACGCCTGACTCGCGTCCCCGCGAACCACGCGCTCGCCGCCTCGTCCCGGCGGCGAGCGCGTCGCGTCTTGGAGGACCGGACGATCAGGTTCCGCAGAGAGCGCCGATCGTCCGCTCCTCGGCTCAGGCGGCCGTGCCGGCCGGCGCCGGGAGCGGGTAGGTGACGCCGGACAGCTGCTCGGAGACCTCCCACAGCCGCCGCGCGACGGCGGTGTCGTACGCGGCCGCCTTCGCCTGCACGACCTTCGGATGGCCTCTCTGCTCGCCGAAGCCGCTCGGGCCGACGAAGGTGCCGCCCGGGACGTCGGCGACGGCGGCGTAGAGCGTCGGCTCGGCGCCCATCTCGGCGCTCTGCGCGACCAGCCGGTTGGCGACGCTCATGACGGCGCGCTCGACGCCGACGGCGACCGCCGACTGCAGGTTGGTCGCGGTGTAGCCGGGGTGCGCGGCGGTCGCGCGCACGTCGGAGCCGGCGGCGCGCAGGCGGCGGTCCAGCTCGAACGTGAACAGCAGGTTCGCGAGCTTCGACTGGCCGTAGGAGCCCCAGTGGCGGTAGCGGCGCTCGGACTGGAGGTCGTCGAAGTCGATCTTGCCGAATCTGTGGGCGGTGCTGGAGACGGTCACGACGCGACCGGCGATCGGCTCGACGCGGTCGAGCAGCAGCCCGGTGAGCGCGAAGTGGCCGAGGTGGTTGGTCGCGAACTGCAGCTCGAACGGGCCGGCCGTCAGCCGCTTCGGTGGCGCCATCACGCCGGCGTTGTTGATCAGCAGGTCGATCGTCTCGTGCTCACCGCGGATCCGCTCGGCGAAGGCGCGCACGGAGTCGAGGTCCGAGAGGTCGAGCGCCGACTGCGTGACGGTCGCGCCCGGCGCGGCGGCGGCGATCTCGCGCAGCGCCGCCTCGCCCTTCTGCGGGTTGCGCACCGCCAGCACGACCTGGGCGCCGTGGCGCGCGAGCTGCTTGGCGGCGATCAGGCCGATGCCGCTGTTGGCGCCGGTGACGATCGCGAGGCGCCCGCTCTGGTCGGGGATCTGCTCGGCTGTCCAGTCGCTGCTCATGGTGATGACTCCGTCGACGCGATGTAATGACCTCTCACAATGTATGTGACGCTCGCTTACATTGCAAGCGGGCGATATCGTGAGGGCGCGATGGCGACCAGCGCGAGAGATCAGACGAGAGCCCGCGGCGGGGCGGACGCCGCGGGGGCGGACGCCGGCGGGCCGCGCCGCGCGAGTGCGGCGGGAGCTGCCGCCGCGAGACGCCGCTACCACCACGGCGACCTGCGCGAGGCGCTCGTCGAGGCGACCTTCGAGCTGGTGCAGGAGAGAGGCGTCCACGCCTTCTCGGTCGCCGAGGCGGCGCGCCGCACCGGCGTCAGCGCGGCCGCGCCGTACCGCCACTTCGCCGATCGCGACGAGCTGCTGGCCGAGGCCGCGACGCGCGCGGCGCTGGAGCTGCGCCGCCGCTTCGCCGCCGCGCTGACCGGCGACGGCAGCGCCGCCGACCGGATCGCCGACGCCGCCGTCGCCTACGTCCGCTTCGCCGCCGAGCGCAGAGCGATGTTCTCGGTGCTGTTCAGCGCAGGGTTGGAGAAGTCGCGCTTTCCGCGGCTGGAGGAGGCGACGCACGGGCTGCTCGCCGACCTCGTCGCGGCGACCGTCCCGCTCGCGCCCGGCAGGGACCCGGAGGCGGCGACCGCGCTGGTGCTGGCGATGGCCGGCCTCGCGCAGGGCCACGCGACGCTGATGCTCGACCACGCCTTCGGGCTCGACGGCGAGGCAGACGCCGTCGCGGACGCCGAGCTGCGCGTCAGAGCGGCGACGCGCGCGCTCGTGCGCGGCCGCAGCGTCCTCTTCAGCGAGCTGGGCCCGGCCGCCGGCGCGCCCGACTGCGCGTAGTCACGCCCACTCGGCGACGAGCGGCACGCCCGCCGCTCGCCTCACGCCCACTCGGCGACGAGCGGCACGTGGTCGGAGGGCTTGGAGCCCTTGCGGTAGTCGCGCTCGATCCCCACGCGCGTGAGCCGCGGCGCGAGGTCCGGGCTGACGAGCGTCAGGTCGATCCGCATCCCGAGCCCGCGGTGGAAGTGGCCCTGGCGGTAGTCCCACCAGGTGTAGCCGACCTCCTCGGGGTGGAGCGCGCGGTAGGCGTCGACCAGGCCCGCGTCGACCACGCCTCTCAGCGCCGCCCGCTCCGGCTCGCTCGTGTGCGTCACCGCGAGGAAGGCGGCGGGATCGTAGACGTCGAGATCGGCCGGGGCGACGTTCATGTCGCCGGCGACGACGAGCGGCAGCGGGGCGCCGTCGGCGCCGTCGCGCAGCTGCCGCACGCGCGTCGCCATCGCGTCGAAGAACGCGAGCTTCTGCGCGTACCACTCGCTCGCCAGCTCGCGGCCGTTGGGGACGTAGACGCTCGCGACGCGCAGCGTCCCGCCGACGGTCGCCTCGACCCAGCGCGCCTCGTCCTCGACCGGCTCGCCCGGCAGCCCGCTGGTCGCGGCGCTGACACCCAGCTCGCTTCTCGCCACGACCGCGACGCCGGCCCAGCGGCCGCCGCTGTGATCGGCCGCGACGTAGCCGGCCTCGGCGAGCGCGTCGTGCGGGAAGGCGGAGGGGTCGGTCTTCGTCTCCTGCAGGCAGAGCACGTCGGGCGCGTGCTCGGCGAGGAACTCCAGCACGCGCGGCAGCCGCGCTCTCAGCGAGTTGACGTTCCACGTGACGAGGCGCATGGGCTTCGGCATCATCCCGCCAACGGGTTGTCGAGCGCGTAGATCCGCATCGGCATCCCGTAGCTGCAGAGCGCCTCCTTCTCCAGCGCCATCCCGAGCTTGCCCATCACGTTGATCGAGCCGCTGTTGCGCGGTCGCACGAAGGCGACGAGGCGTGCCAGGCGCAGCTGCCGAAAGGCGTGGTCGCGGACGGCCAGCGCGCCCTCGGTCGCGTAGCCGCGGCCCCAGCGATCCTGCGTCAGCCGCCAGCCGATCTCGACGTCGCCGGGGCGCACGCCCGGCTGCCCGGCGCGCGCGACGCCGACGAAGCCGACCAGCTCCTCGCTGTCGCGCTCGATCGCGGCGCGCAGGCCGAAGCCGTGCTGGCGCCAGTGCTCGACGAAGCCGGCGAGCTGCTCGGCCGCCTGCTCGCGCGTCAGCGTGACGCCGCGGCCGATGTAGCGCATCACCTCGGCGTCGGCGCAGATCCGCGCGTAGGCGTCGAGGTCGTGCTCGTCGTCACGCCACGGCCGCAGCAGCAGCCGCTCGGTGACGAGCGGGGCGAACGGGTCGTCGGCGTGGCCGGTCGCGGCGGCGGAGTCGTGCGTGCGGCTCATCAGTACGCGGTGCTGCGCGAGCGCGGTCGCGGGACGGCCTTGTAGCGCGCGCCGCCGCCTCTGGTCCAGAGCGTCTGATCGACGCGCTGCGGCGTCAGCTCGGGGCGCGCGGCGGCGATCAGCTCGGCGACGTGGATCGCGCCGGCGCGCATCTCGACCTCCTCCGGGCTGTCGTGCGCGATCAGCTCGCCGGCTTCGATCCGCGCGACCAGCTCCGGCGCGAAGCGGAGGATCCCGTCGAGCCGCAGCACGTGCGGGATCAGGTTGTCGGCGAAGAGCGTCAGCCGGTCGAGGTCGCCGAAGCTCGCGACGCCCGCGAACGCGAGGTCCGACGCCGCCACCTGCGCGCGCTTGAAGAGCGGGATCTCGCGGCCGCCGTACGGCGAGCGGTCGGCGAAGCAGTCCCAGCCCGCGAGCAGCTCGACGAGCGCGACGGCGCTGCCGCCCGCCGCCTCGACCGGGCCGAGGAAGCGGCCGCCGTGCTCCTCCTCGATGTGCGCGCCGAGGTCGTTCAGCGAGCGCGCGAACAGCGCCATCAGCTCGTGCTCGGGATCCTGGCCGAGCACCGCGGCGATCGTCGCGGCGTCGAGCGCGCCCAGCTCGCTCGCGCTCCAGGCGCCGTGCGCGCGGAAGCGGTCGCGCAGGCCGAGCGCGACGGTGAAGTAGCCGGAGCGGCCGTCGCGCTTGCGGATCGTCGGAAACCAGCCGGAGCCGAAGTTGATCGCGTCGAGCGTCAGGAAGAAGGCGGCGCGCAGCTCCGCCGGTCCGTCGACGACGTGCGCCTCCTCGTCGAGGCCGGGCAGCTCGGTGAGCGGCGGCAGCGCGGCGGCGTAGGCGGCGATCGCATCGCGCTCGACGACGACGTGGGTCGCCTGCGCGGCGACCCAGGCGGCGCCGTCGCGGATGTCGTCGACGAGAGGCACGGCCGTCGATCGTAGAGGGCGGTCGGCGCAGGCGGCGTGCCGGCGTCCGCTCAGGCAGCGGCGCCGGCGGGCGCGGCGGCGCGCGTGGTCGCGCCGGTCGCCGTGTCGCCCGCCTCGTGCGCGAGCAGCCAGCGCTTCACGTCGAGGCCGTAGAGGAAGCCGCCGAGCGCGCCGCCGCTGCGCAGCACGCGGTGGCAGGGGACGAACAGCGCCGCCGTGTTGCGCGCGCAGGCGCTGCCAGCGGCGCGGATCGCGGCCGGGTTGCCGCTGCTGGCGGCGAGCTGGGCGTAGGTCTGCGGTTCTCCTGCCGGGATCGCGCGCAGCTGCTCCCAGGCGCGCGCGATGAACGGCGAGGCGGTCTGCTCGACGGGCACGGCGTCGATCGCGGCGAGGTCGCCGTCGAGGTAGGCGGCGAGCGCGTCGGTGATCGCTCCGAGGTCGTCGTGCCGGACGATCGCGGCGGGGTCGACGGCGCCGAGCCGTCTGGCGCCGCCGATCCGCTCCAGCAGCTGCGGCGCGTCGGCGGCCCAGCCGCTGGCGAGCACCGCGGCGCCGCCGTCGGCGCGCTCGCGCGCGATGATCGTGAACGGGCCGGTGGGGGTCGGGACCGTCGTTGTCGCGAGGGTCATCGTCTCGCTCCTTGGTCGGTGGTGGGGGTGAGCGTCGCCCACAGGTGGAGGGCGGCGTACGAGCGCCACGGCCGCCACCGCTCGGCGATCGCGGCGACGGCGCGTGCGTCGTGCGGCTGGTCGAGGCGGGCGAAGGCGTGGCGGATGCCGAGGTCGGTGGCGGGGAAGGCGTCGGGGTCGCCGAGCGCGCGCATCGCGACGTACTCGGCCGTCCACGGCCCGATCCCCGGCAGCGCGAGCAGCTGCGCGCGCGCCTCGTCGCGGTCGGCGCCGGGGTCGAGGACCACGTCGCCGGCGGCGAGCGCGGCGCACATCCCGACCAGAGCCCGTCCGCGAGCGCGCGGCATCGGCAGCTGCTCCGGATCGAGCGCGGCGAGCGCGGCGGCGGTCGGGAAGGCGTGGGTGAGCGGCTCGCGCATCCCCTCCGGCAGCGGCTCGCCGTGGGCGGCGGCGAGGCGCGCGGCGAGCGTGCGGGCGCCGCCGACCGAGACCTGCTGACCGAGCACGGCGCGGACGGCCAGCTCGGTGCCGTCGACCGCGCCGGGCACGCGCAGGCCGGGCGTCGCGCGCACGAGCGGGCCGAGCAGCGCGTCGCGGCCGAGCGCGGCGTCGACGGCGACCGGGTCGGCGTCGAGGTCGAGCAGCCGGCGACAGCGCTGGACGGCGGCGCCGAGGTCGCGCAGGTCGGTCAGTCGCAGCGTGCAGTCGACGTGCTCGGCGCGCGGCGTCAGCGCGACGACGCCGGGGCCGTGCGGCAGCGCCAGCACGCGACGGTAGGTCGCTCCCTCCACGACCTCCACGCCCGGCACCGCCCTCAACGCGAGGAAGGCGAGCAGGCCGGCGCCGTCGAACGGCGGACGGCAGCGCAGCCGCAGCTGCAGCGCGCCGGTCTCGCCGGCGGCCGCGCCGTCGCGATGGCCGCTGCGGCGGCGCAGCTCGGTCGGCGTCGTGGCGAAGACGTCGCGGACGGTGTCGTTGAACTGGCGGATCGACGGGAAGCCGGCCGCGAAGGCGACCTCGGTGAAGGGCAGCGCCGAGGTCTCGATCAGCGTGCGCGCGGTGTGCGCCCGCTGCGCGCGGGCGAGCGCGAGCGGGCCGGCGCCCAGCTCGGCGACGAGCAGGCGGTGGAGGTGGCGCTCGCTGAAGCCGAGCCGGCAGGCGAGGCCGCCGACGCCGTCGCGGTCGACGCTGCCGTCGGCGATCAGCCGCATCGCGCGGCCGACCGCGTCGGCGCGCGCGTTCCACTCCGGCGAGCCCGGCGAGGCGTCCGGGCGGCAGCGCTTGCAGGCGCGGAAGCCGGCCCGCTGCGCCGCCGCGGCGCTCCGCAGGAAGCGCACGCTGGTGCGCTTCGGCGTGACCGCCGGGCAGCTCGGCCGGCAGTAGATCCCGGTCGTCGTGACGGCGGTGACGAACCAGCCGTCGAAGCGGCCGTCCTTCGCGCTGACGGCCCGGTAGCACTGTTCGAAGTCTTCGACCACGACGACCATGATGGCGGGCCGACCGGCGGGCGACTAGTGGTTTTCGGACATGGAGGTCGAAGGGGCGTGAACGCGCACGGGGGCGGTCCGCTCGCAAGCGGGCCGCCCCCGGTGGCGCCAGGGCACGCGGCGGTTGGCGCCGCCGCGCGCGTCGACACGGCGCTCCCACCACCCCTGGTCGGAATGCGCCGTCACGCGCGGGTCGAGCCCTCACCGGCCCCGGCCCGCGCGTCCCGTCTTCAAGCGCCTCCTAACGCAGCGCGAGCTTCGCGCGGCTGCTGCCGGAGACGACGGTGTACGTGCCGTTCGTCAGCTTCTTCTTGCTGGTGAACGTCACGACGCCGCGCGCGGAGACCTTCGCCGTCGCGACCGTCTTGCCGTTGCGCACGAGGCGCGCCGACTTCGACGCCTTGCCCTTGTAGGTGACGACGCATCTGACCGCTCTGCGGCCCGACAGCTTGCAGGTGACGCGGCCGTCGCGGCCGGCGGCGCCCTTCGGGCCGGCCTCGCCCTTGGCGCCGTTGGCGCCGACCGGACCGGTCGCCCCGACCGGTCCGCCCGGGCCGCTCGGCCCGCCCGCGCCGGTGTCGCCCTTCACGCCCGCGTCGCCGTTCACGCCGGCATCGCCCTTGTCGCCCTTCGCGCCCGCGGCGCCGTCGGCGCCGGCGGGCCCGTAGTGCACTCTGCTCGGCGCGAAGCCGTTGACGATCGCGAAGATGTCGGTCTGGTCGATCGTGCCCTGGACGTTGGCAGCCTGCGGGCCCGACGCCCACACCGGAACGGTCGCGCCCGTGTGCGCCTGCGAGCCGCTCGCGGCCGCGCCGGTGCCCGTGTCGGCGGTGCCGTAGGCGACGCGCAGCGGCGCGCCGTCGGCCGTTCTGACCGTCGCGTACGCCGCGCCGGTGGCCGGCTTGGAGTTCGCGTTGATGATCTGCGAGGTGTGCGAGTGGTCGGCGGTGACGATGATCAGCGTGTCCGGGTGGGTCCGCTGGAACTCCTGCGCGACGCCGACGGCGGCGTCCAGCTCGAGCAGCTCGCCGATCTGGCCGCAGAGGTCGGCCGCATGGTCTCTCTTGTCGATCGACGCGCCCTCTGCCTGCAGGACGAAGCCGTCCGGGTCGTCCTTCAGCAGGTCGATCGCCTTCTGCGTCATCGCCGCCAGCGAGGGCTCGTCGGTCGCCGCGCGCTGACCGTCGGTGCAGGCGACGTCCTCGCCGCCGCCGTTGACGGCTCTGTCCAGCGTGCCGGCGGTCGCCTGGTCGGCGAGATATCTGTCGGTGCGCGCGTAGAGCGGTCTGAACTCGGTCGTCATGTTCGATGCGTTGAAGAGGCCGAGCACCTTGCCGCCGCTCAGCGACGTGATGCCGGCGAGGCCGTTCTTGTCGGTGACGTACTGGCCGTAGCCTCTCGCTCTCGCGTAGTCGACGACCGTCTCGCCGCCGCCGGCGAGCAGCGTCTGCTCGTAGCGGCCGCGGCCGCCGCCGAGGACGACGTCGAAGCCGTTGTCGACCTGCTGCTCGGCGATCGAGCCGAGGCCGCCTCTCTCCTTCGTCTCGCTGAGGCAGGCGCCGCGGGCGTCGTTGGGGCCCTGGCAGCCGCGCTGGGAGATGTGCGCGCTCGGGCCGGCCGGCGTCGCGTCGGTGATCTCGGCGGTCGAGACGTTGCCGGTCGCCTTGCCCTCGGCCTTGGCGATCTCCATGTAGGTGCGGTAGCCCTCGTTGCTGCCGGGCACGTTGGCAGCGGTCGACGGGCCCTGCGAGACGCGGCCGTCCTGCGTGCGCTTGCCGGTCGACCACGCGGTCGCGGTCGGCGCGGAGTCGCCGGCGTAGTTGGGCGCGTAGGCGGGTCCCGGGCCCGGACTCAGGACGTAGTGGATCGAGCTGCCGCGGAACGGCAGCTTGTCCATGTTGAGCCGGCCCTCGGCGCCCTTGCCGTAGTAGCGGCCGATCGTGACCTCGGAGTCGCCCATGCCGTCGCCGACGAGCAGGATCACGTTTCTCGGGCGCGAGGAGTCGATCTTGCCGGCGAGCGACGCCGACTGGTCTTCGTTGACGCCGCCCGCACCGACGGCGACGCCGCCGGCGACGATCGCGCCGGTCGCGCCCAGCAGGGCGATGGTGGACAGGGCACGCTTGTTCATGGGACGGAGGTCTCCCTTGCAGAGGTACGGAACGACGCCGCGTACCGTCGCGTGCCTACTACACGATGTAGTTGCTGATCTGTGACGCCCGCGTGAACGTCTGGTGACCAGCCTCCGCTACGAGAAGCTGCCGCCCTCCTGGACCACCACGCCGTCGGCGGTCAGGCGGCCGCCGCCGCGCAGGTCGCAGATCATGTCCCAGTGGACGGCGCTCTCGTTGACGCCGCCGGTCTCGGGGTAGCTGCGCCCGAGCGCGAGGTGGACCGTCCCGCCGATCTTCTCGTCGAACAGGATCGCGCCGATCGGGCGGGTGATGCCGAAGTTCGTCCCGATCCCGATCTCGCCGAGGCGGCGGGCGCCGGGGTCGGTCAGGAGCGTGCGGTCGAGGTACTCCTGGCCGCGCGCGGCGCGCGCCTGCACGACCTCGCCGTCGCGGAAGGTCAGCGTCACGTCCTCGACGTCGACGCCGCCCGGCGCCGACGGGATCGTGAAGCGGATCGTGCCGTTGGCCGACTGCTCCAGCGGGCCGGTGAAGACCTCGCCGCTGGGCATGTTGCGTCTGCCGTCGGAGTTGGCCCACGTGCGCCCGGCGACGCTCAGCGTCAGGTCGGTCCCGTCGGCCTCGATCCGCAGCGTTCTCGCCGGCGTCAGCCGCTCGATCAGCTCGGCCTGGAAGGCGCCCAGCTCGCGCCACGCGGCGGCCGGATCGTCGCGGTCGAGGAAGAGCGCGCCGCGCACGAAGGCGGCGAACTCGTCGAAGCTCATGCCGGCCTGCTGCGCGCCGGCCTGTGTCGGCCACAACGTCCCGCACCAGCGCTTCTGCAAGCGCAGCTCGCTCAGCGGCGCGCGGGCGCGGGCGGCGCGCGACAGCCGCGCCGGGTCGATCCCGGCCAGCGAGCGCGTGTTCTCCGGTGCCTGGATCGAGAGGAAGACGTCGGCCTGCTCGGCCTCCGCGCGTGCCAGCGACGAGTAGCCGTCGAGCTGGGCGTCGCGCGCGTGGGCGTAGAACTCCTCGTCGAGCCCCGGCAGCGCCGCGCGCACCAGCGGCCAGGCCTCTCGCGCCAGGATCGCCCGCTGCAGCGCGCGCAGCAGCGGCGCCGCGAGCGTCGTCGAGCGCACCAGCACCTGCTGGCCGGCCTGGATCTCGAGGCAGTAGCCGGCGAGCAGCTCCGCGAAGGCGTCGGTGTCGGCGTCGGTCCAGCTCGTCGGCGTCATGGAGATCTCATGTCGGGGAACCATTCCGCGAGGTGCTCGCGCAGCGCGTCGCGGATCCAGCGGCGCTCGTCCTGGGAGGCGAAGCGGAAGCGCTGGAGCAGCTCCTTCTGCTTCTCGATCGGCACGCCGGCGATCGTCCAGCGGACCGCGAGCCGCTCGAAGAGGAACTCGACCGCGCGCTGCCAGGCGTCCTCGGCCGACAGCGGCGAGCCGCCGATCACGCCGGCGTACTGCGTCCGCGTCGCGGGCGACAGCGCACCGCGCAGCGTCAGCACGTTGCCGTCGGCGTCGGTGTAGTCCGACGTCGGCGCCTGGAGTCTGTCGGCTCTGTCGCGCTGGCGGCTGCGGCGTCCCATCTGCGCCGAAGGCTACTGCGCCGCGCGCGAGCCGGCGGCCCGCGCTCAGCCGGCCGCGGCGGCGCGCAGCAGCTCCGACGCCACGTCGCCGCTCAGCGGCTGCGCGTGGCCCGACCACGCCGTCGCCGGTCTCAGCGCGGCGAGCTTCTCGATCGAGGCGCGCGCCTGCGCGGTGTCGGCGTTGAAGGCGCGGTGCGGGACGCGCGTGGCGCCGGGGATCCCCGTCTGCGGATCGAGCGTGTAGAAGGTGTCGCTGGCGAGCGCGAGCCGGTCGGAGGCGCGCCACAGGCCGATCAGGCCGGGCGCGTGGCCGGGCAGGTGGACGACCTCGAAGCCGGCGATCTCGTCGCCCTCGGCGACCGTCCCCGCGATCTCGACCGGCCCGCCGTCCCAGTGCACCAGCAGCCGCGGCATCGCGATCCGCCCGTGCAGGTCGAGCTGGGAGAGGTCCATGTAGTGGATCCCGCCGTCGCCCTCGGCGTCGGCGCGGTCGTCCAAGTGGCAGAAGACCTCCGCGTCGAGCGCGGGCGCCGCGCCGCGGTGGTCGGTGTGCGCGTGGCCGAGCACGATCCGTCTGATCCCGCCCATCCGCGCGCCGATCGCGGCGAGCGCCGGCGCCATCGACGCGACGCCGGCGTCGAACAGCGTCACGCCGCCGCCGGGCTCCTCCAGCAGGTAGACGTTCATCACCTTGCGCGGCAGCCCTCCGCGCACGACCCAGACGCCGTCGGCGACCCGCTCCGGCTCGCCGGCCTGGAGCCGCCGCGCCAGCGCGGTGCGCGCGTTGACGAGCTTCGTCATCCCGCGCTCCTGCCCGGAGTCTCTCGGCGGCAGCACGCCGAGCTGGCGCGCGACGTCGGCGCCGTCGAGGTAGGCGTCGTTGCCGACGACCAGCCCGTCGGCGACCTGCACGACGTCGACCGCCTCGAAGCTGACGTGCGCGCCGTTGGGCGCGAAGCCCTGGAAGCGGCCGGGGCCGGCGAAGGTCGCGCGCATCCGCCAGCGGACGGCGCAGCGCTCCTCGTCGGCGGTCGTCGAGAGCAGCTCGACGCGCATGTCGGGGAAGGCGGCGAACAGCTCAGTGAAGTAGGCGCGCACGTCGTCGGGCGCGACGAGCGTCGCCTGGCCGTGGAGGCGGTCGACGCCGCCGGGCTTCCAGCAGGCCGCCATCGCCTCGGGGTCGCGCGCCGCGACGGCCGCGAAATACCGCCGCGCGACCTCCTCCGTCGTCGCGGACTGCGTCTGCGCTGCTGACCCCATCGCTGGCTCTCCTCGCTCCGGCAGCTGACTGGCTGTCCGGCCAGCCTACCCGCTTCACCGGGCGGGCGGTCACGCTGTGAACCGGTGCGTCGCCCGACCGCGGATCAGGGCGCGCGCGAACGGCGCGCGCCTATATGGTGGGCTGAGCATGTCCGAACCGGTGCGCAAGCGGGAGCTGGGTCGCGGCGAGCGCGTCCTGTCGGGCATCTGGCGCCTGCGCCTGCCGCTGCCGTGGCCGGGCGTCCCCCACTGCAACGCGTGGGCGCTGCGCGCCGGCGACGGGATCGTGCTGGTCGACTGCGGCATGCATGACGAGGACTCGCTCGAGCAGCTGGAGCGGGCGATGTCGATGGTCAACCTCAGCCTCGACGACGTCAGGCTGCTGGTCTGCACGCACGCCCACGTCGACCACTACGGCCAGGCCGCGACGATCGTCGACCGCACCGGCTGCGAGCTGTGGATGCACCCCAACTACGAGCACGCGACGCGCTCGATCGAGGATCCCAACCAGGCGCTCCAGCGACGGCTGGAGATCGGCCGCACCTCGGGCGTGCCGGAGCTGGTGCTGCGCCGCTACGCCGAGATGGCGAAGGAGCGCGAGCCGGGGATCGCGCGCGTGATCCCGCCCGACCTGGCGCTGCTGCCGGGGATCGAGATCGAGACCGACCACGGCTTCTGGCGCGTCGTCGAGACGCCCGGCCACGCGCCCTCGCACGTCTGCCTCTACCAGCCCGAGCGCCGCATCCTGATCTCCGGCGACCATCTGCTCGGCCGCATCTCGCTCTACTTCGACTACGGCTGGACGCCCGACCCCGTCGGCGAGTTCCTGCGCTCGCTCGACGCGATCGAGGCGCTCGACCCGCTGCCGCGCCTCTGCCTCGCCGGCCACGCGCGCCCCTTCACCGACGTGCAGGCGCACATCGAGGCCAACCGCGAGCTGGTCGCGATGCGCGTCGCGGCCGCCGCCGTGGCGATCGAGGGCAAGCCGCTGACCGCCTACGAGGTCGTCCCCTACGTGCACGGCAGAGACGCGATCCACGCCGCCGCCTGGCTGCTGGCCGAGACGCTCTGCTACCTGCGCCACCTCGAAGCGATCGGCGCCGCGCGCCGCGAGGCCGGTGACCCGGAGCGCTGGGTCGCCGTCTGACCCGGTGCTCGGCACGCTGACAGCGACGCTGCGCGAGTTCTACCGCGTCGAGGCGCCCGCCTCGCCGGGCGGCCGCGTGATCGAGCGCGACGGCCTGACCGCCTTCATGACGCCGAGCGCCCCGACGCAGTCGATCGTCAACTGCGTCCTCTTCGACGGCGAGGACGCGCTGCGCGACGGCCTGCCGCTGCTGACCGAGGAGTACCGCGCGGCCGGCGTCAGCCACTGGATGGTGTGGACGCGGCCCGGCGAGGACGCGGCGGTGCGGCTGCTGGAGCGCGCCGGCCACATCCGCGAGTACGAGCCGATGGCGATGGCGCTGTCGCTCGACAGGCTCCAGACGCCGGTCGCGGGCGACCCGTTCGCGCTCGACCGCGATCCCCACCCGGTCGAGATCACGACGTTGAACGAGCGCGCCAACGGCGAGCTGCCGGGCGCCTTCGGGACCGCCTTCGCCGGCCTCCGCGACGGCCGCTTCCACCGCTATCTGGCGCGCGTCGACGGCAGGCCGGCCGCCTGCCTGGTGACCTTCGACCACGGCGAGAACACGATGGTCCAGTGGGTCGCGACTGAGCCGTCGTTCCAGCGCCGCGGCTTCGCCGGCCGGCTGCTGCACCGTGCGCTGCTGGACGCGCGCGAGCGCGGGATGCGCAGCTCGACGCTGGAGTCCAGCTACGAGGGCGAGCGGCTCTACAGCGGGCTCGGCTACGAGTCGCTCGGCCGCCTCGGCATGTGGCTGTGGGACGCGCCGCCGGGGCCGGCGGCCGGGCCGCTCGCCTAAAATCTGCTGTCCATGCGCATCGACGAGATCATCGCCGCCGGGGGAGACCCGGTCTTCTCCTTCGAGTTCTTCCCGCCGAAGACCGAGGAGGGCGAGCGCAGACTGTTCGAGGCGCTGGAGGCGCTGCGCCCGCTGGAGCCGGCGTTCGTCTCCGTCACCTGGGGCGCGGGCGGCTCGACCCGCACCAAGACGATCGACATCGTCTCGAGAATCCGCGCCAACCACGACCTCGAGGCGATGGCGCACTTCACCTGCGCCGGCGCGAGCACCGACGACCTGCACGCCGCGCTGCGGCAGATGCAGGAGGCGGGGATCGAGAACGTGCTGGCGCTGCGCGGCGACCCGCCGAGCGGCGAGACGAGCTTCAGAGCGACCGAGAACGGCCTCGCCTTCGCGACCGACCTGACGCGGCTCGTCGCCGCCGGCTACCCGCAGATGTGCCTCGTCGGCGCCTGCTACCCGGAGGTCCACACCGAGGCGCCCGACCGCGCGAGCGACCTCGCCCGCCTGAAGGAGAAGGTCGACGCCGGCGCGCGCGTGCTGATCACGCAGCTGTTCTTCGACAACGCCGTCTACCACCGCTTCGTCGAGGAGGCGCGCGCGGCCGGCATCGACGTGCCGATCGTGCCGGGCATCATGCCGATCATCTCGACCGCCGGGATCAAGCGGATGACCGCGCTCGGCGGCTCGACGATCCCGCCGGCGCTGCTGGAGGCGCTGGAGGCGCGCGGCGACGACGAGGAGGCGGTCGCGGAGCTGGGCGTCGCCTACGCGACGCTGCAGTGCGCCGAGCTGCTCGCCAACGGCGTGCCCGGCATCCACTTCTACACGATCAACCGCTCCCCGGCGACGCGCGCGATCCTCTCCGCGCTGCGGCTCCAGCGCCCTTGGGAGAAGCGCACTGGAGCCGATCCCGCGTTGCGGATGGCTACTGCCTAGCCGCGAGTTCCACGGGCATCACGCGGCGCGCGACGCCGCCGTGGAACTCGCAAGGGGCGTCAGCCCCCGATCCCCGGCAGCGTCGGCACGCACGGCGGCGTTCTCGCCGTCGACGGGTCGAGCGCGTTGAGCGTCAGGCGCAGCGCCCGGCGGTCGTAGGCGACGCCGAGGTGCTCGGTCAGGTTGAGGATGCAGCCGCTCTGCAGCGTGATGTTGGTCGCGCCGCTGAGGAAGCTCTGCGTGTACGGCGTCACGACCTCGTCGTATCTCGACGCGATCACCGTGTAGGTGACGCCGGCTATCGTGTCGCCGCCCGCGTCGAGCGTTCTGTTGAAGGTCGAGCCGAGCCGCTGGTCTTCGAGCGCGGGCGCGCCGGCGTTGAGGATCGCGCTGGCGCCGGGGATGAATCTGCCGAGCGTCGAGATCCCGAGCAGCGTCGTGCCGTGGTTGGACGGCGTCAGGCCGACGAGCTTGTCGACCTTGGCGGCGCCGCCGAGGTACTTGACGTACCAGCGCGGCATCATCCCGCCCTGCGAGTGGCCGACGATGTCGACCTCTCTGGCGCCGGTGGCCGACAGCACGCTGTCGACGTAGGCCGACAGCTCTGCGGCCGAGTCGGGGATGTGCGAGAGCCCGAGGTAGGAGCCGGGCAGGTAGGCGCCGTAGTTGAGCGCGAAGACGCAGTAGCCGTTGTTCTTCAGCAGCGGCGACAGCGCGTTCCAGTTGATCCGCTTGTTCTCGACGGTGCCGTGCACGAGCACGACCGGACGCGGGTGGGCGGCGCTCGGTCTGCAGCCGAAGTCGTTGGAGCCGGGCGGGTCGCTGTTCGGCGCGACCGAGCCGATCGCGAGCGCGGTCGGGAAGTTGTAGACGACCGGCAGGTCGGCCCGTGCGGCCGGTGCGACGACGAGCGTCAGCAGCGCCGCGAGCAGTGCGAACAGGGCAACGCGGCCGGCGGCCGCGCGCGTGGTCTTCCTCATCTTCATCCCCTTGTCAGTGGTGGTCTGCTGGACCGGCCCCGCTG
>DATIOB010000575.1:0-1869 GCA_035473605.1 Conexibacter sp. | reverse complement strand
CGTCCATCACAGCGCGATCGGCGGCTCGGGTTTCAAGTCCCTCGCTGAGGGCGCGAAGGTGTCGTACGACGCCGAGACCGGCCCGAAGGGCCCCAACGCCGCGAACGTGCAGCTGATCTGAGATGGCCCCGAGATCGTCGGAGCCGACGCGCCGCCAGATCACCGCAGCCGCCAAGCTCGCCTCGTACAGAGAAGAGCAGGTGCGGCTGAAGGAGAGCGCGGCAGCCCGCCGCGCGGCGGCCGCCGAACGCGCGCAGGCCGACAGGCCTGCGGGCGACCGATGATCGACGAAGCAGCGATCCAGCAGCTCGTGACCCGTCTGGCGCGCCCTTGCGCGTCAGGCGGCCACGCCGTCGAACGGGCGGCGCTGCTGGCCTCAGGATCCGACTTCGACGCGATCGAAGCGTGGATCCTCGGTCATGGCGGCGAGCCTGAAGCGGCCGTCATCGCCACCTCTGCAAGCGGCGGCCTGCACGGCCTCCGCACCGACGCGACCGCTCGCCGGGCTCCCACCCGTCCTCCGGTCCGTTACCAGCTGCCGGCCGGCACGCTCGCCTAGCGAGCGCGCCTCGGCGGCGCGCAGCTGCAGCAGCACCGCTCGCACCCGTCGCGACCCCCCGTCGCGCGGCGACAGCTCGAGCTTCTCGAAGATCCTGGAGACGTGCTTCTCGGCCGTTCGCGGCGAGATCGTCAGCAGCTCCGCGATGCCGTGGTTCGAGCGACCGACGGCCATCAGCTCCAGCACCGCGCGCTCCCGTCCGGTCAGCGCGCCGAGCGGGTCCTCCCCACGACCGTCCCGGCGCAGCGCCGCGACGACGCCGGGGTCGAGCGCCGATCCGCCCGCACCGACGCGCCGAACGGCGGCGAGGAAGTCGCCGACTGCGGCGATCCGCCCTTCCAGCAGGTAGCCGACACCGGCCGCCGAGCCGGGCAGCAGCTGCAACGCGAGCGCGACCTCGACCTCCTGCGCGAGCACGAGCAGCCCGCTCGCGGGTTGCTGCGCGCGGACGGCCGCCGCGGCGCGCGCGCCCTCCTCCCGCTGTCGCGCTGACGGCCCGACCGCGAGCAGCACGACGTCCGGCGCCGCCGCCTCGCCCGCCTGCCGCAGCAGCTCGGCGGCGTCGCCACCGCGCGCGACGACCAAGAAGCCGGCGTCGCTCAGCAGCAGCGCAAGGCCCTCGCGCAGCAGCACGCTGCGCGCGGCGATCGCTACGCGCATCGGCGCGCGACGGTCGGAAGGGTGGGATGAGCGCGGTCCATGCCCAACACACTCTCGTCCGGTCAGCCGCCGCCCGCAGCCGCCGAAGGAGCCGACCGAGTTCCTCCTTTCGGAGCAACGGACGAGCCAATCGGCGGAGGCCGGCGACCACTCTTGGCGCGCGTCGAGGGCACGACGCGGCAGCGTGAGGCGATCAGCAGTTGGGAACGTTGAAGTCGGTGTTGTGGGTGTACGGCTTCTGTCCCGGGACATCTCCGTTCCAGAACGTGTTCGCCGGCGAGTAGTAGTTCCCGGACCAGGGCGCGGTCGCTATGCGATACCAGTAGCCGTCCGGATTGACCGAGGCGATCTGCGGTGCGTGGACCTTGCACAGCACGTCGACCCACTGGAACGGCTCGATCCGCGGACCCTTGCCCGATGCGTTGGCGGGGTTCGTGAAGGTGTCGACACCGTGCGTTCCCTGCTGCTCACGCCACGTTCGGGGTGCCGGAGGCGGCGCCGGGTTGCTCGGCTGCGGAACCGGGGTTGCGTCCGGCGGGGCGGGGTCGGCCCCCATGCGCCAGATCGTCACCACGAGCCCGTATCTGCGAGCCGCTTGGAACGGGTTGTAGGCGTGCTGGCGAACGACGCCATCCCACCTGGAATTCGCG
>DATIOB010000574.1:0-20938 GCA_035473605.1 Conexibacter sp. | reverse complement strand
CTGAGTGAGCCGTTAGAGCGCTCCAACCCGCTCTTTCACTATGCGCACATCACGGCCGCGGCGTCAAGGCCCGCGGTCGGGGCCGCCTCAGCGCGCCGGGCCGGTCGTGCGGCGCACGACCAGTCTCGGCTCCAGCCGCCGCTGCGACTGGACCGTCCGCCCGGCGATCCGCTCCAGCAGCAGCTCCAGCGCGAGCCTGCCCATCTCGTGGCGCGGCTGGTCGACGGTCGTCAGCGAGATGTACTCGAGACCTGCCAGGAAGGTGTTGTCGAAGCCGACCAGCGAGACGTCGTCGGGGACGCGCACGCCGGCGCGCGTGAACCCGTCGAGCACGCCGGTCGCCTGCAGGTCGTTGGCGGCGAAGACGGCTGTCGGCAGCGCTCTGCGGCGCAGCAGCTCCTGCGCCGCCTCGACGCCCGACTGCTCGGTGAACTCGCCCGCCAGCGTCTCCGCCGCGCGGCCGAGGCCGAGTTGTCTCATCGCCCGCTGATAGCCCGAGCGCCGGCCCGACGCGCTCGCGCCGCGGCCGCCGTCGACGTGCACGATCCGCTCATGGCCGAGCGCGGCGAGGTGGTCGACGGCGAGCCTCGCCCCCAGCCCCTCGTCGGTCGCGACCGAGTCGATCCGCTCGCCGCGCAGGCGGCGGCTGGTCAGCACCGTCGGCACCTCGGCGACCAGCTCGGCGATCGCGGCGGAGGCCATCCGCGGCGAGACGATGATGATCCCGTCGGTGCGGTACTCCAGCAGCGCCTCCAGCAGCGCCCGCTCGCGCTGCGGGCTGCGGCCGCTGGTCGCGAGCAGGACGCGGTAGTCCTCGCGCGACGCGAGCGCCTCGATCCCGCCGGCGATGTCGGCGAAGAAGGGGTTGGCGAGGTCGTTCAGCAGCACGCCGACGGCCCGCGTGCGGCGCGACGCGAGGTTGCGCGCCATCGCGTTGGGGCGGTAGCCGATCTCGGCGGCGGCGGCGAGCACCCGCTCGCGCCGTCTCGGGCTGACCTTCGGGCTGTCGCGGAAGACGAGCGAGACGAGCGCCCGCGAGACGCCCGCTGTGCGCGCCACGTCGTCCATCGTCGGTTGGCGGCTGCGCTCGGCGGGCATCAGTGAGCGAACGATAGAGCGCGCCAACGGCCGTCGCGCGCGGCCCGATCCCCGATCACAGCTGGCCTCTCGCGAGCCGGAACAAATTCGCACACGAGTCTGTTTGCTTCTGTGATAACTTGCGCCGAGCTGTTTGAGAGAGCAGGGCGCCGGACCTCCGGCGAGAGTGGAGATAGGCGTGGCCGCAAGGCAAAGCTCCCCCTCTGGGGCGAGCCACAGAAACGCACATGGTCATGGCTGCTGACGGCGAGCGGGCGCTCGTTCCCGCACAACGCCGGCAGCAGATCCTGCAGGCCGTTCGGGCCGGCACCGCCCACGTCGCCGAGCTGGCGCGCGCCTTCGACGTCTCGGAGATGACCGTCCGCCGCGACCTGCGGGCGCTCGCCCGCGACGGCAAGCTCGAGCGCGTCCACGGCGGCGCCGTCGACAGCGTCCCCGAGCGGCCGTTCGAGGAGATCGCGCTGAAGGGGCAGGAGGTCAAGAACCGCATCGGCGCCGCGGCCGCCGCGCTCGTCGCCGACGGGCAGACGGTGATGATCGACATCGGCACCACCACGCTCCAGGTCGCGCGCCACCTGCGCGGCCGCGACGTCACCATCGTCACCACCAGCCTCGCCGTCTACGACGAGCTGCGCAGCGACCCCGACGTCGAGCTGGTGCTCAGCGGCGGGCTCGTGCGCCGCAACTACCTCTCGCTCGTCGGCGTGCTGGCGGAGGACTCGCTCAAGCAGCTCAACGTCGACATCGCCTTCATCGGCACCAGCGGCGTCGCCGAGGACCTCTCGGTCTGGGACACGACGATGGTCGAGGTCCCGATCAAGCGGGCGATGATCGCCGCCGCCGCCGAGGTCGTCCTGCTGGCCGACGCGGAGAAGTTCTCGATGCCCGGCGCCGTCCGCATCTGCGGCGCCGACTCCCTCCACCACATCGTCACCGACGCGGACATCCCGGCAACGAGCCGCGCGGCCATCGAAGACGCCGGAATCGAGGTAACCATCGCATGAAAGTCACGATCGTCGGCGGCGGGGGATTCCGGGTGCCCCTGGTGTACACCGCCTTGCTCGGCCTCGCGCAGAGGCTCGGGATCGACGAGCTGGTCCTGCACGACGTCGAGCAGGCGCGCCTGGAACGGATCGCGCCCGTGCTCGAAGGGCTCGCGCAGGAACGCGGCCAGACGCTGCCGTTCCGCGGCACGACCGACCTCGTCGACGCCGTGCGCGACGCCGAGTTCGTGCTCTGCGCGATCCGCGTCGGCCAGCTCGAAGGCCGCGTCGTCGACGAGAGCGTCCCGCTCGGCCTCGGCGTGCTCGGTCAGGAGACGACCGGGCCCGGCGGCCTCTGCTTCGCGCTGCGCACGATCCCCGTGATGATGCAGCTGGCGGAGACGATGGCCGAGCACGCGCCGAACGCGTGGCTGATCAACTTCACCAACCCCGCCGGCATGGTCACCGAGGCCGTCCAGCGGGTGCTCGGCGATCGCGCGATCGGGATCTGCGACTCCCCGGCCGGGCTGCTGCGCCGCGCCGCGCGCGCGCTCGACCGCGACCCCTCCGAGCTGTGGTTCGACTACTTCGGGCTCAACCACCTCGGCTGGCTGCAGGGCATCAGAGACGGCGCGCGCGAGCTGCTGCCGGAGCTGCTCGCCAGCGACGCTCGCCTCGACACCTTCGAGGAGGGCCGCCTCTTCGGCGGCGAGTGGCTGCGGACGCTGGAGCTGCTCCCGAACGAGTACCTCTACTACTTCTACTACGCGGCCGACACGGTCAACGCGATCCGCGAGAGCCCCGACTCGCGCGGCTCCTTCCTGCTGGAGCAGCAGCGCGCCTTCTACGCCGAGGGCGCCCAGCCGCCGGCCGAGGCGCTCGAGCGCTGGCGCAAGACGCGCCACGACCGCGAGCGCACCTACATGGCCGAGGCGCGCAACGCCGCCGGCGACTGCCACGAGCACGAGGCAGACGCCAACGGCGGCTACGAGGGCGAGGCGATGGCGGTGCTGGAGGCGATCGCCGGCAACACGCAGGCGCTGCTGATCCTCAACACCGCCAACCGCTCCAGCCTGCCGTTCCTCGACGAGAAGGCGGTCGTCGAGGTGCCCTGCATCGTCGGCCGCACCGGCCCGGTGCCGGTCGCCGTCGGCGAGGTCGCGCCGCACGCGCGCGCGCTCGTGGAGACGATGAAGGACGTCGAGCGCACGACGATCGAGGCGGCGCTGTCGGGCTCGCGCAGACAGGCGATCCGCGCGATCGCGCTGCACCCGCTCGTCCCCTCGGTGACGACGGCGCGCGAGATCTTCGACGGCTACTGCACGCGCCTGCCCGGCCTCGCGGAGGCGTTCCCGGCGTGAGCGAGCGCGTCGATCTCGTCTGCGGCGACCCCGCCTTCGTCGACCTCACCTTCGCGGGCCTCGACGGCCTGCCGGGGCTCGGCGAGGAGCGCCACGCGCGCGACCTGCTGCGCTCGCCCGGGGGCGCCGCGACGGTCGCGATCGGGGCCGCGCGGCTGGGGCTGTCGGTCGCGCTGGCGACGCCGCTGGGCGCCGATCCCGAAGGCGACTTCCTGCGCGCCGCGCTGGCCGCCGAGGGCGTCCGCTGCTCCGCGCGCACGGTCGCGCGCACGCCGGTCACGGCGGTGCTGCCGTGGGCCGGCGAGCGGGCGATGGCGACCTTCCTGCCGCAGCCGCCGCTGCAGCCCGACGACGTCGCGGCGTTCGCGCCGCGCGCGGTCGTGCTGTCGCTGCCGTGGCTGCACTGCGCGCCGGCCGACGCCGCGCTCTACGTGACGGTCGGCGACGCCGAGGCGCGCGCCTCCGCCGGCGCGCTGCCGGCAGGCCTCTCGCAAGCGCGCGCATTGATCGTCAACGCGCGCGAGGCGATGCTGCTGGCCGGCGCCGACGATCCCGTCGCCGCCGCCCGCACGCTCGCCGAGACGGTGCCGCGCGTCGTCGTGACGCTCGGCCCCGACGGCGCGCTGGCGATCGAGCGGGGCGAGCTGGTGCGCGTCCCGGGCGTCGCCGTCGAGGCGGTCGACACGACCGGCGCCGGCGACCTCTTCACAGCGACTTACATCTGGTCGGAGCTGCGCGGGGCGGGACCCGAGCTCCGTCTGCACTGGGCCTGCCTCGCGGCGGCCCTGTCGGTGCGCGTCCCCACCGCGGTGGCGGGCGCACAGCCGATCGACGGGCTCGCTGCGGCGGGCAAGGAGCGCGGGCTGGCGTTGCCGGCCAATGAGACCACTGAGATCCTGGGAGGATCGGAATGAAGGCAGCGAGATGGCTGGGTTCACTGGCCGTCGTCGGCGCCGCGGCGTTGGCGATCGGTTGCGGAACGCCCGGCGACGACAGCGACAGCGGTTCGACGAGCAGCACGCCGGCGACGACGGCGTCGAGAGCGCCCGACGTCGCGGCGGCCGGTGATGTGACGCTGACGGTCTGGGACCAGGAGGTCCGCGGCGGTCAGGCGGCGCAGATCAGAGAGCTGAACAGACAGTTCATGGCGAAGTACCCGAACGTCACGATCAGACGGGTCGCGAAGTCGTTCGACGATCTCAACACGACGCTGAAGCTGGCGGTCTCCGGACCCGACGCGCCTGACGTCGTGCAGGCCAACCAGGGGCTCGGCGTGATGGGCCAGCTCGTCAGAGGCAGACTGCTGCGGCCGGTCGACGACTACGCCAGAGTCTATGACTGGGAGTCGCGCTACCCGAGCCTGCTGATCGACCTCAACCGCTTCGAGGCCGACGGCACCAGATTCGGCAGCGGCGACCTCTACGGCCTCTCCCAGATGGGCGAGATCGTCGGCGTCTTCTACAACAAGAGACTCGTCAGAGAGCTGCCGAGAACGCTCGACGAGTTCGAGGCCCAGCTGGAGGCGGCGAGAGCCGCGGGCGACGTCCCGATCCAGTTCGGCAACCTCGACAAGTGGCCCGGCATCCACGAGTACGAGACCGTGCTCGGCCAGGTCGCCGACAAGCAGGAGGTGCGCGACTTCACCTTCCAGACCGATGGCGCCAGCTTCGACACCGCCGGCTTCAGAGACGGTGCCGCGAAGCTGCAGGAGTGGGCCGACAAGGGCTACTTCACGCCTGACTTCAACGGCGTCGGCTACGACCCCGCCTGGCAGCAGTTCGCGAAGGGCAACGGCCACTTCCTGATCGCCGGCACGTGGCTGGTCGCCGACCTCGCCGACCAGATGGGCGAGGACGTCGGCTTCATGCTGATGCCCGGCAGAGAAGCGGGCGGAGACCCGGTCGCGCTCGGCGGCGAGGGCCTGCCGTTCACGATCACGTCGAAGTCGGCCAACCCCGACGTCGCCGCCGCCTACATCGACTTCCTCACGGACGAGAACGCCGCCAGAGTGCTGACGGAGACGAACAACCTCGCCGCGATGAAGCTGCCGACGCCGGCCGCCGCCCCCGGGCTGCCGACCGATGTCGCAGAGGCGTGGAGAACGCTCGGCGAGGTCGACGGCCTGATTCCGTACCTCGACTACACGACGCCGACGTTCGGCGACGACCTCGGCGGCGCGATCCAGGAGCTGACGGCCGGCAAGCAGACGCCGGACGAGTTCACCGCCGGCATCCAGCAGAGAGTCGACGACTCGAAGGCAGGCAACTGACCGATGGCGCCGCGGCTCGCCACCGTCGCCGACCGCTCGCCTGGCGAGCCGCGGCGCATCGGCTACCTCTACCTGCTGCCCGCCTTCCTGCTGTTCGGCGCGTTCGTCCTGTTCCCGCTCGGCCACAGCCTCTGGCTGTCGCTGTTCGCGTGGGACGGCGTGACGGCCGGCAGATGGGTCGGGCTCGACAACTACGGCGACGTGCTGTCGGACGGCGAGCTGCGCTCGTCGTTCGTGCACGCGCTGATCCTGATCGTCTTCTACGCCGTGCTGCCGGTCCTGATCGGCCTCCTGCTGGCGGGCGCGGCGGCGCGCGTGCAGGTGCGCGGCTTCACCTTCTTCCGCGTCGTCCTGTTCCTGCCGCAGGTCGTCGCGATGGTCGTCGTCGCCGTCATGTGGCGGATGATCTACGACCCCAACGACGGCCCGCTCAACGAAGCGCTGCGCGCCGTCGGCCTCGGCGGCCTGACGAAATCGTGGCTTGGTGACTTCGACGTCGCGCTGCCGGCCGTCGGGCTCGTCGGCACGTGGGTCTGGTACGGCCTGGCGATGGTGCTGCTGACGGCCGGCGTGCAGAAGATCCCCAAGAGCCTCTACGACGCCGCGCGCGTCGACGGGGCGGGGCCGCTGCACGAGTTCTTCGCCGTCACGCTCCCCGCGCTGCGCGGGGAGATCGCCGTCGCGCTGACGCTCACGACGGTCGCCGCGCTGCGCAACTTCGACCTCATCTACAACACGACGAAGGGCGGGCCGGGCGACGCGACGTCGGTCCCCGCCTTCCAGGTCTACGACCGCGCCTTCCTGACCGGCGAGGTCGGCTCGGCCTCCGCGATCGGGGTGACGCTCGTGGCGATCATCTTCGTCATCACCTTCTGCATCAACCGCTTCGCCGACCGAGGTGCCGCACGATGACCAGCCAACGCGAGAAGGCGGTCACGTACGCCATCCTCGGCGTCTTCTCCCTGCTGGCGCTGCTGCCGGTCGTCGGGATCATCTTCACCGCGCTGCAGGAGCCCGGCGGCGCGGCCGGCTTCGGCCGCTTCGACGGCTTCCACCTGAGCAACTTCCAGCGCGCCTGGGAGCAGGGCAACTTCGGCGACTACCTGCGCTCGAGCGGGATCGTCGTGGTCGCGGTCGTCGGCGTCTCCTCGGTGCTGTCGATCATGGCCGGGTACGCCTTCGGGCTGATGCGCTTCCGCGGCTCCGAGGTGCTGTTCTACGTGTTCCTGCTCGGCCTGATGATCCCGACCGAGGCGATCATCGTGCCGCTCTACTACGACCTGCGCGACCTCAGCCTGACGAACACCTACTGGGCGCTGATCCTGCCGCAGATCGGCACCTCGGTCGCGTTCGGCACCTTCTGGATGCGCGCCTTCTTCCGCTCGGTCCCCTCCTCGCTCGTCGAGGCGGCGCGGATCGACGGGGCGTCGAGCTGGCTGACGCTGTGGCGCGTGCTGCTGCCGCTCGCGCGGCCGGCCGTGCTGACGATGTGCGTGCTGCTGTTCATGTGGACCTGGAACGAGTTCCTGCTGGCGCTCGTGATGGTCACCGACGAATCCCTGCGCACGGCGCCGCTGGGACTCAGCTTCTTCCAGGGACGCAACTCGTCGGACCTGACGCTGCTCGCGGCCGGCGCCGTGATCGTCGCCACGCCCGTCGTCGTCCTCTACGTGTTCCTCCAGCGCCACTTCATCCGGGGCATGGTCTCCGGCGCCGTCAAGGGATAGGAAATGTCAGCAGTCAGATTCTCCGACGTGCACAAGCGCTTCGGCGGCGTGGTCGCCGTCAGCGGCCTCTCGCTCGACATCGCCGACGGCGAGTTCATGGTCCTCGTCGGGCCCTCCGGCTCCGGCAAGACGACGGCGCTGCGGATGCTCGCGGGGCTCGAGTCGGTGAGCGACGGCGAGGTGCGGATCGGCGACCGCGTCGTCAACAGAATCGCCCCCGGCGAGCGCGACATCGCGATGGTCTTCCAGGACTACGCGCTCTATCCGCAGATGACGGTCTTCCAGAACCTCGCGTTCGGGCTCAAGCGGCGCAAGACGCCGAAGCCGGAGATCGAGCGCCGTGTGAAGTCCGCCGCCGTCGCGCTCGACATCGAGCGCTACCTCGAGCGCAAGCCCGGCCAGCTCTCCGGCGGCCAGGCGCAGCGCGTCGCGCTCGGCCGCGCGCTCGTGCGCGAGCCGCAGGTCTTCCTGATGGACGAGCCGCTCTCCAACCTCGACGCGAAGCTGCGCACGCGCACGCGCGGCGAGATCAAGCGGCTGCAGCAGGAGGTCGCGACGACGACCGTCTACGTCACGCACGACCAGGTCGAGGCGATGACGATGGGCGACCGGATCGCGGTCATGAACGACGGCGTGCTGGAGCAGGTCGGCACGCCGGAGGAGCTGTACGAGCATCCGGCCAACGTCTTCGTCGGCGGCTTCATCGGCAGCCCGCCGATGAGCTTCTTCACCGCCTCGGCGGGCGCGGAGTCCGGTGACACGCGGCTGCGCGCCGGCGCGATCGACGTGCTCGTGCCGGAGCTCGACGGGCTGCCGGCGGAGCTGACCGTCGGCGTGCGGCCGGAGTGCGCGCAGCCGTGGGATCCGCAGGCGGGGCTGATCGGCCCCGTCGCCGGCGAGGTCGCATGGGTCGAGGCGCTCGGGCGCGAGACCTTCGTCGGCGTCAACGTCGAGAGCGGCGCGGGCGGCGACCCGACGCAGGTCGTCGTCCATCACGGCGGCCGCGCGACGCTGCTGCCCGGCGACGCGCTCGAGTTCGGCCTCGCGCCAAGGTCGCTGCGCTACTTCGACGCCGCCGACGGCCGCGCGATCGCGATCAGACGATGACGCCGGCCGAGATCCTGCTGTCGGAGATCCGCGCGCAGCCCGACGTCTGGCGCACGGCGCTGGAGCGACGCGACGCGATCGCCGAGACGGCCGCGCAGCTGGCCGCGGCCCCGCCGACGCTTGTGCGCGTCGCCGGTCACGGCACCTCCGACCACGCCGCGATCTACGCCAGCTACCTGCTGCGGCTGCTGTGCGGCTGGACGGTCGTGCGCGACTCGATCTCGCTGCCGCTCTACTACGGGCTGCCGGCGGCGAAGCCGGGCGAGCTTGCGATCGGCATATCGCAGTCGGGTGAGACGCCCGACGTCGTCGAGTGGCTGCGCGCGGCGAAGGCCGGCGGCGCGACGACGATCGCGGTCACCAACGGCGAGCGCTCGGCGCTGGCCGACGCCGCCGACCACCTGCTGTGGGTCGGCGCCGGCGCCGAGCAGTCGATCGCGGCGACGAAGACCTACACGGGCACGCTCGTCGCGTTCGCGCTGCTGGCCGGCGAGCTCGCCGGCCGCGGCGCGCAGATCGCGGACGGCGTGACGGAGGCGGCCGACGCCGCCGAGGCGGCGCTGCCGGGGCTGGAGCGAGCGGTCGAGCCGGTCGCCGAGGCGCTCGCGCCGGCCCAGCGGATGTACCTGTCGGCGCGCGGACTGGAGCTGGCGACCGCCTACGAGATCTCGCTGAAGCTGACCGAGGTCTGTTACGTGGGCGCGAAGGCGATGTCGGCGACGGCGATGGCGCACGGCCCGGTCGCCGCGCTCGACGAGACGCTGCCGGTGTGGCTGGTCGCCGCGCGCGACGCGACGCTTCCGGCGGTGCGCGAGGCGGCCCAGCGCGCGATCGCCGCGAGGGCGCCGGTCGTCGCCTCGGGCGCCGCCGCCACCCAGCTGGAGGGCGCCGCGCACGTGCTGGAGACGCCCGCGCTGCGCGAGCCGCTGCTGTCGCCGCTGCTCTCGGTCCTGCCGGGTCAGCTGTTCGCGGTCGCGCTGGCGCACGCCAAGGGCATCGACCCGGGCGCGCCGCGGCACCTGCGCAAGGTGACCTCGGCCGCCTGAGCGCCGACCCGTCAGCCCTCCCGCGATGCGCGGCGCCAGATCGGCGCCGCGCTGTGCGATCGTGCTGGTCTTGTTCGAAGTTGTGAATCCGTGTGCGGGTCGTCTGACCGTACGATTCTCTTATTTGCCGGGTCTCTTGACATGTCTTTCACAGGCATTTAGGTTGATCTTCTCACCATTGCTGTTCGAACTCGTCCGAAGCTGTGAAATCGCTTCGGACGACGATCGGAGCGTGGGAGATGTCCCTAAAGGAGGAAGCGGTGTGAAGCGCCTTGGTGCAGCAGTAGCGGCGGCAGCGGGGGCCGTCCTGATCGCAGCGGGAGCGGCCCAGGCCGCGCCCGCTCCGACGTACACGGCCGGAAGAGCCGTGAAGATCAACGTGATGGGGGAGTGGGCGCACCCCGACGACGACACGAGCATCATCGGGCCGTGCGGGGTGTGGCACGAGCGCTACGGCACCAAGTGCGGGATCATCATGGTCACGCGCGGTGAGGGCGGCGGCAACGGCGCCGGCACCGAGATCGGCCCGGCGCTCGGCCTCCGACGCGAGAACGAGGACCGCGTCGCGCACTACCGCTCCGGCACGGTCGACATCTTCAACCTCGACCGCGTCGACTTCTTCTACAACCTCAGCGCGCCGCTGACGCAGTTCGTCTGGAGACAGGACGAGACGCTGCGCCGCATCACGCGGATCATCCGCATGACGCAGCCGGACGTCTACATCGGCTTCAACCCGACGATCCAGGGCGCCGGTCACGGCAACCACCAGCAGGCCGGCCGCTACATCTGGGAAGGCATGCAGGCCGCCGCCGACCCGACGATGTACCCCGAGCAGCTGACCGGGCCGAACGCGCTCAGCACCTGGCAGGTGAAGAAGGTCTTCTCCGGCGGCTCGACGAGAGGCACCGGCGGCAACGCGCTCGCCGCGCAGTGCACGACCGGCTTCGTTCCCTCGCCCGACAACCTCGACACCGTCGCGGGCGTCTGGCTCGGCTACGACTCGCCCTACACGTGGGCCGCGGGCAACGTCCAGGGCAAGCCGGCCGGCTCGCCGAAGACGTGGGCGCAGGTCGCCTCCGAAGGCCGCCTCGCCTACCCGACGCAGAGCCGCGTGATGCAGCAGGCGGTCGCCGACCCCAGCTGCTCGCGCTTCGGGCAGACGTTCGCGACCGTCCCCTTCCAGCCGAACACGCAGGCGGACGGCACGACGCCGAACCCGCTCGCCGGCAAGGACGACGCGATCCTCTACGGCGCCTCCGTCCAGGACCCGGGCGGCCTGCCGCTCGGCACCAGCCAGCGGGTCACCTTCTCGGACTTCTACAACGTCCCCGGCGCCTCGTTCACCGCGACGGTGCGGCTGAAGTCGGGCGGGGCGACGATCCCGGCCGGCACGGTCGCGCTGAGAGTCCCGGCCGGCTGGACGGTCGACCAGGCCTCCAAGCCGCTGCCGGCGACCAACTCGACCGCTGAGACGGCGGTCGCCTTCACGGTGACGCCGGCGGCCGGTGCGACGCTCGGCAACGCGAAGATATCGGCGCTCGTCACCTCCGGCTCGGCGACCGGCTACACCGACGGCGTCGTCCAGGTGGTCTCACCGGTCGAGGGTCGCCTCGAGCGCTGGGGCACCTGGGCCGAGTACGACGAGTGGGTGCAGGAGACCGCGCCGCTGGCGCGCCGCCTCGGCCGCTCGCAGGCGCTGCAGTCGATCGGCGTCGGCGAGACGAAGACGATCACCGTCGACGTCCGCAACTGGTCGACGACGGCGCAGACCGGCGACGTGACGCTCAACCTGCCGGCGAACTTCACCGCCGACTCGGCGACGAAGCCGTACGGCACGCTGGCCGCCGGCGACGAGACGTCGGTCGACTTCGCGGTCACCAGCACGCACAGCTCGCTGCCGGCGACGCAGACGCCGACGATCGAGATCAGAACGAGCTACAGCGCGCCGAGCGCGGGCAGCGGCTCGGAGACGATGACGCTCGCCGTCGTGCCGACGACGACGATCCCCGAGGCGGCGACCGCCCCGGTCGTCGACGGCACCTACTCGGCCGGTGAGTACACGGGCGAGAGACTCGACATCGGCCGCAGATGGGAAGGGTCGAAGACCTGCACCCCGGCCGGCGTCGACTGCGGCTCCGACGGCAGCGCCGCGGGCGACCCGAGAACGAGCTGGGCGCAGGTCTCGCACAGAGGCGACGCGCTCTACTTCTGGGTCCACGTGCAGGACGACTACCAGGGCTACGCGATCAGACCGGCCGAGTGCGTCGCGCACTGGCTGGCCGACTCGGTCGAGCTGCTGATCGACCCGCGCGGCACCGCCAACGAGTCGACGTTCGACACCGGCAACACGTTCAAGCTCGGGATCTTCCCGTACTCGAACGACCCCGACGGCAGCAACGGCAACGGCGTCAACGGCCCCTGCTGGTCGCGCGACGCCGACAACCACCAGGGCTACTCGACCGGCCCGCTCGCGGACACGGTCACCGGCGCCCCGAACGCCCCCGGCGTCGAGGTCAAGTCGACGGCCAGATGGGTCGGCACCAACGAGACGACCGTCAGCCACTCCTACGGCGGCGGCTACGACCTCGAGGTGAAGATCCCGATGGCGGTCCTGCCGGCGGCGGTCGACCCGGCCAACATGCAGCTCAACATCACCCCCTACGACAACGACAACAACGCCGCCGCGGGCACGACCGCGCTGCGGCACATCGACGCCAACCAGACCCGTCTGGCGTGGTCGGCGATCAACGGCGTGCAGGCCGCGCCGTACCGCTGGGGCCGCGCGAGAGTGGCCGGCTACACGCCGCCGGCCGGCCGTCCGACAACGCCGGCGGACCCGAAGCTGTCCAACGGCAACCTCGACGGCGCGACCTCGCCGCAGACGATCGCGCAGTCGGCCCGGGACGGCGTCCCGATCGCCGGCCGCGCGCCCGCTCCGGAGAGCAACCGCCTGACGGTCTCGAACGTCACGCTGGGCGCCGACGGCGCTGAGCTGGACATCGCCTCGAGCGGCAGCGGCACCGCCCGCGTCTACCTGTGGTCGGGCCTCACCGGCTCGATCCCGGTCTACACGAGCAGCTGCCAGGCGCCGAACGCCGAGACGTCGCTGCTGGATCTCGCCAGCTTCGGACTCGACGCCTGCAACGTGACCGACGGCGGCTACCCCGCCTGGGGCAGCGACCAGAGCGGTCGCGTCGTCGCCTCGACCGAGCTGGCCGTGACGGCCGGTACGCAGCACGTGAAGATCCCGCTCGACGCCGCCGGCCGCGCGAAGCTGGCCGCCGACGGTGCCGCGCTGGTCTCCTACGTGACGCCGGCCGACGAGGTGCAGGCGCTCTCGCTGCCGCTCGCGCAGGCGAAGCTGACGGTGACGGCGGCCGATGGCGCTGACGCCGACGGTCCCGCCGAGGTCGAGCTGCGGGCGCGCGTCGTGGGGACGAACCCGTTCCCGGGTGCCGCCACCGGCACCGTGCAGTTCCAGGTCGACGGCGCTGACGTCGGCGCGCCGGTGAAGGTCGACGCGCAGGGGCGCGCCGAGCGCACGACCGCGACGATCGACAGCGCGGCCGGCCACACCGTCACCGCGCGCTACAGCGGCGACGGCGACTACGCGCCGCGCAGCGCGACCTACACCGGTCGCGCGACGGAGGGTCCGCAGGGTCCCGCCGGCCCGGGCGGTCCCGCCGGTCCCGGCGGCCCCGCCGGTCCGAGCGGTCCCGCGGGTCCGGCCGGTCCCACCGGTCCGGCCGGTCCGAGAGGCGAGAGAGGCGCGAAGGGCGACAAGCTGCTCGTCGCCGTCTCGTGCCAGATCGTCCGCGGCCGCACCGTCAAGTGCACGGTGAAGGAGTCGAAGGCGGGCGCCAAGCGCAGCAAGCTGTCGGCGACGGTGAAGCTCGCCGGCAACCGCAAGGTCGCCAAGCGCAGCGGCCGCGGCACCGTCACGCTGACGGTCAGATCGGCCCGCACGGTCAAGCGCGGGCAGAAGGTGGCGGTCACCGTCACGAAGGAAGGCAAGACGGTCAAGACGACCGTCAAGGCGACCGGCAGAGCAGTGCTGCCGATCGTCGTCGGATGAACCCGCGGGGAGCGGCTCCGGCCGCTCCCCGTCCCGTCGTCCCGAAGGGCCCGGCCGCACCTGGCCGGGCCCTTCTCTCGATCTGATACAAGTGCGCGCGATGTCGACCCAGCGGCACACGATCCCGGCCCAGCGGCGACAGGAGATGCTCCGCGCCGTGCGCTCCAGCCCGATGCACGTCGCCGACCTGGCGCGCAGCTTCGGCGTCTCGGAGATGACGGTCCGGCGCGACCTCGACGCGCTCGCGCGCGACGGTCACGTCGAGCGCGTCCGCGGCGGGGCGGTGCAGACGATCGGCGAGCAGTCGTTCGACGAGATCGTCGTCGTGCGGCTCGACGCGAAGAACCGCATCGGCGCCGCCGCCGCCGCGCTGGTCGAGGACGGCCAGACGGTGATGATCGACATCGGCACGACGACGCTGCAGGCGGCCCGCCACCTGCATGGCAGAAGAATCACCGTCGTGACGACCAGCATGGCCGTCTACGAGGAGCTCGCGCCCGACGGCGACATCGAGCTGATCCTCCCCGGCGGCGTGCTGCGCCGCAACTACCGCTCGCTCGTCGGCGTGCTCGCCGAGAACACGCTGCGCCAGCTCAGAGCCGACCTGCTCTTCCTCGGCACCAGCGGCGTCGACGCGAGCCTCGCGATCTGGGACTCGACGATGGTCGAGGTCCCGATCAAGCGCGCGATGATCGACGCCGCCGCCGACGTCGCACTGCTCGCCGACGCCGCCAAGTTCCAGATGGCCGGCCTCGTCCACGTCTGCGACGCCGACGTCGTCGGCCGCATCGTCACCGACGCCCCGCTCGACACCCCCGCCGCCGCCGTCGCATCCGACGCCGCGATCGCCGTCACCGTGGCCTGAGCGGCGTCACCGTCTGGGAAAGGCGGTCCCAGGCCCGTACTGGATGCCCGGACCTCGTCTCTGCTCTCCCAGCTTCTCCAAGACGCTGCTCTGGACGAGGGTCCGCAGCCGGTAGGCCGCACCGGCGACGTCGAGATCGAAGAAGATCTGCAGCGTCTTGTTGTCGACGGTTCCGTTCTTGCGCACGTACTCGACGATCTTGCAGTCGATCTCGTCTGCGCTGATCGTCCGATAGTTGAGCGCCGGGCGCAGTTCCGCGCGCGCACGCGGGCTGAGCTGCCAGCGCTGCTGCGCCGCCCGGTCGACCGGGGCGATCACGTCGACTCCCGCTTCTGCGAGTCGCTGCAGCACGGCCTCTGTCGCCGCTTGTCCGCGCTGGAGCACTGGTCCGAGTTCGCGGGCGGTGACGTACTGACGGTCCATCAGCGTGAACAAGACGAGCATCGTGTCGACGTCGTCCTGGGCGGAGGTCGGGAGAGTTGCGACGAAGCGTGCGACTGTCTGGTTCGGGGCGCCGCCGGTGAGGTCGACGCGCACGCTGAACGGTGCCTCGTCGAGTATCTCCGGAGGCCGCTTGCCGAGTTTGATCATCTCGCGATACATCCGGTCGACGCCGCGGCTGAGCTCCTCGGCGAGGCCGAGCTTGTGGGCGACGCCCGCCAACAGCGCGTTCCGTGGCTTGCTGGAGACATGCAGGATGTTCGCGGGCGTAACGCCGACGACGAGCGGACCCGGCGAGACGAACGAGAGCACGTTCGGGGAATGGTCGACGTGGATCGTCTCGGGCTGCCGGTAGTCGCGATGCAGCAGCGCGTTGCCGAGCGCCTCGCGCACGGCGACGAGCGGAAAGTCGTGCAGCTCGAGTTGCTGGCCGTCACGCAGCACGACTGGTGTCGGTGCAGCGCTGTCAACGATGCGTCGCAGCACCTCGCGGTAGGCGACGAGTCCGGACGTCGCGGTACGGTACTGCGTCCGCACCTCGCCGCCCGGCGTCACGCGGGACAGGTAGACGATCGGCGGGTGGTCGGAGCGCGTGCAGAACAACACCTCGGCGGCTCGCGTCAGCCGGCCGTCGCGCAGGAGGCCGAGGTCACCCAAGAGATCGTGCGTCGTCGCGGTCGCCAGCTGCCGTCGCTCGTCGTCATACCGCCGCAGGCGAGAACGGGCGTCCTCGACGGCTGACCCGTCGACGTCTTCGAGCGTGAGATCGCTCGGGACTGCCGACCAGTCGAACCGCCGCCGATCGTCGTTCAGGGTCGCCGCTTGGCTGATGCTCAGGGGCGAGCAGTCGCTGCCGTGCCGTCGCGACGAGCGGCCTTTCGTATCGGAGACCATCTCTATGCCCTCGGTCACGTTCACGAGCACGAGCCGCTCCCCGGCGTGCTCGTGCTCGATCGCGCTGACGACCAGTCTCGGCCGCGTGAGGTCGTAGAGGCGCTGCCGGATCGTCTCGGTCGGCAGCGACGTGCCAAGGAACGCGGCCGAGCCGGCAACGTCGTCGGCTACACCGAGGACGATGGTGCCGCCGCGCAGGTTGGCGAAGCAGATCGCCGCTTCGACGAGAACCCGGATCGTCTCGGGTTCTGAGCGTGCCTCTTGCTTGAAGTCGAGCGTCTCCGACTCCAGGTGCTGCGCCTCGCTACCGCCGTCGATCGCATCGATGGCGGCCAGAGCTTCAGGTGAGAAGAGGTGATCGGGCACTTGGGTTTACAACAGAGTTTTGTAATCCGTATCGTCCTGCACGATTCAAAAACTATTACAAAACTTCCGGCTGGGTCGAACGTCACCCGCAACGACGAAGGGCCCGGCGGTTGCCGGGCCCTTCGCGTGAAGCAGGTGGAGCTTGGGCGCTCCGAAGGCCAGAGGCCTCCTTACATCATGCCGCCCATGCCGCCCATGTCGGGCATGCCGCCGCCGGCACCGCCGCCGTCCTTCTCCGGGACCTCGGCGACGATCGCCTCGGTCGTGAGGATGTTCTTGGCGATCGACGCCGCGTTCTGGAGCGCGGAGCGCGTCACCATCGCCGGGTCGATGACGCCGGCCGCGACGAGGTCGACGATCTCGCCCGTGGCGGCGTTGAGGCCGAAGCCCTTCTTCGCCTTGCGGACGTCGTTGACGACGACCGAACCCTCGAGACCCGCGTTGTGCGAGATCTGACGGAGCGGCTCCTCGAGCGAGCGCAGGATGATTCTGGCGCCCGTCTTCTCGTCCTCGTCGGTGATGCCGTCGATGTCGATCGCGTCGGCCGACTGCAGCAGTGCCACGCCGCCGCCGGGGACGATGCCCTCTTCGAGCGCCGCGCGCGTCGCCTGCAGCGCGTCCTCGACGCGGTGCTTCTTCTCCTTCATCTCCGTCTCGGTCGCCGCGCCGACCTTCACGACGGCGACGCCGCCGGAGAGCTTGGCGAGACGCTCCTGGAGCTTCTCACGGTCGAAATCGGAGTCCGTGGTCTCGATCTCGCTCTTGATCTGCTTGATGCGGCCCTTGATCGCCTCGGCGTCGCCGGCACCGTCGATGACGGTCGTGTTGTCCTTCGCGACGACGACACGACGCGCGCGGCCGAGCTGCGAGATCTGCGTGTTCTCGAGCTTGAGGCCGAGGTCCTCGGTGATGACCTCGCCGCCGGAGAGGATCGCGATGTCCTCGAGCATGCGCTTGCGGCGGTCGCCGAAGCCCGGCGCCTTGACCGCGACGCCCGTGAAGGTGCCGCGCAGCTTGTTGACGACGAGCGTCGCAAGCGCCTCGCCCTCGACGTCCTCGGCGATGATCAGGAGCGGCTTGCCCGACTGGATGACGGCCTCGAGGACCGGCAGGATGTCGCGCACGGAGCCGATCTTGGAGTTCGCGATGAGGATGTAGGGATCCTCGAGCACGGCCTCCATGCGGTCCTGGTCGGTGACCATGTAGGGCGAGATGTAGCCCTTGTCGAACTGCATGCCCTCGGTGAACTCGAGGTCCATGCCGAACGTCTGACCCTCCTCGACGTTCACGACGCCGTCCTTGCCGACCTTCTCGATGGCGTCGGCGATGACCTCGCCGATCTCCTCGTCGCCGGCCGAGATCGTCGCGACGCGAGCGATCTGCTCCTTGCCGGAGATCTCCTTGGAGAGCTTGCCGATCGACGCGACGACCTGCTCGACGGCCGTCTCGATGCCGCGCTTGAGACCAAGCGGGTTGGCGCCGGCGGCGACGTTCTTCAGACCCGTGCGGACGATCGCCTGCGCGAGCACCGTGGCGGTGGTCGTACCGTCGCCGGCGATGTCGTTGGTCGCCGTGGCGACCTCGCGGACGAGCTGCGCGCCCTGGTTCTGGAAGACGTCCTCGACCTCGATCTCACGGGCGATCGTGACGCCGTCGTTCGTGATCGTGGGAGCGCCGAACTTCTTGTCGAGGACGACGTAGCGGCCCTTCGGGCCGAGCGTGACCTTGACGGCGTTGGCGACGGCGTCGACGCCGGCCTCGAGGGCCTTACGGGCGTCCGCGTCGTACTTCAGTTCCTTGTGAGCCATATCTGGTTCGTATCTCCTGGTAGGTCCGCGAGGACGGCGACTACGCCGTGACCTTGGCGAGGACGTCCGACTCGCGCAGGACCAGCAGGTCCTCGCCGTCGATCTTGATCTCGGTGCCGCCGTACTTGCTGTAGAGGACCTCGTCGCCCTCGCTCACGTCGAGCGGGATGCGCTTCTCCCCGTCCTCGTCCCAACGACCCTCGCCGACGGCGACGACCTTGCCCTTCTGGGGCTTCTCCTTCGCGGTGTCGGGCAGCACGAGACCGCTTGCAGTGGTCTCCTCCTCCTCGACCGCCTTCACGATCAGGCGATCGCCGAGGGGCGTGAGCTTCGTCATGTGATGCAACCTCCGGGGTGGGAACGGGAGCGCTTACGGTCTTGGCACTCACGCAAGGAGAGTGCCAACTGACCTCCACTATAACCACCCGCGGACGGAATGGAAAGAGAAATTTGGCACTCGCCCCCCGAGAGTGCCAAGGGGCGGCGCGACGGCGTCGGCGAACCCGGCGCGTGCGACTCCGTCGCAGCGCGCCGGAAGCGGGTCGAACCCGACCCGCGGCTAGTTCTGTGCGCCGCCGATGCCGTGCATGCGGTCGCGGATCGTCGGCGGGCGATCGATGATCTGCGAGAAGCGCACGACGGTGACCGTGTCGTCAAGCGACACGGTGCGGTCGTAGATCTGCTCGAGGAAGTGGACCATCTCCTCGGTGCGGCGGAACTCCGGGTTGTCGTGCTCGACGTCGCGCGGGCTGAGGTCGCGCACGCGCTTGACCTCGACGGCGTCGATCACGGCATGGAAGATCCGCTCACGCGGCGAGTACTGGTAGCCGATCGTCACCAGCACGCACTCGTTCTTGTGGTACTTGTGCGACTTGTCGCCGAGCCGGATCGTCGCGGTCTTGCGACCGTTCCGCAGCTGGTCGGCAAAGACGGCCGAGTAGAAATTCAGGACTCGCACTGCGACACCACCCTATCGTTCCTGCGTGATCGCCGACAGCGCGCGCTCGACCATCTCGCGCTCGCCTTTGTAACTGAGCGCTCTGGCCGCCTCCGCCAGCGGCATCCAGCGCGCCTCCTCGACCTCGTCGTCGTGGTCCTCCAGGCTGCCCGAGCTGTAGTCGAACAGGAAGAAGCGCACCATCTTGAAGATCCGCTGCCCGTCGCGCTGGTAGAAGTAGCGCACGTCGCCGAGCTTCTCGACCAGCTTCGCCTCGACGCCGGCCTCTTCGCGCACCTCGCGTCTGGCGGCCTGCTCGGCGTTCTCGCCCGGGTCGACGTGGCCCTTCGGCAGCCCCAGCACGCGCTGCCCCTGCGCGCCGCGGCGCGTCGGGACGATCACGATCACCTGGTCGCCGCGCACGACGACGCCGCCGGCGGACAGTTCGCGGTCGTCAGTAGACATACCGTTCGAGCGCCGAGGGGTCATGGACGGTGAGCTTTCCCCGGCCCTGCTCGATCACACCCGCGCGCTCCAGCACGGCGAGGAAGCGGCTGGCCGACTCGCGCGAGGAGCCGGCGAGCTTGGCGATGTCGGCCTGGGTGGCGCTGACGAGCACGTCGCGGTTGCCCGCGCCCTCCTCCTGCGCCTCCTTGACGAGCTGCATCACGACGGTCGCGACGCGGCTCTGGACGGTCTGGAACGACTGGCTGGAGATGCGCTCGTTGGCGGCTCGCAGCCGGCGGCCGAGCGAGATCACGAGCTTGACGGCGATGTCGGGATGCTCGCGCATCAGCCGGCGCATGTCGGAGCCGAGGATCGCGATCGACTCGACGTCGTCGAGCGTCTCGACCGTCGCCGAGCGGCGCTCGTCCTCGAACATCGCCAGCTCGCCGAAGATGTCGCCGGGGCCGAAGTTCGCGAGCGTGATCGTGCGGCCGTCGGCATGCTCGCGGATCACGCGCACGTGCCCGCGCTTGAGCACGTAGCAGGTGTCGCTCGCATCGCCCTCGCGGAAGATCACACGTCCCGGCTCGTAGCGACGCGGGACGGCGACTTCCGCCACGCGTGAAAGCTCCTCCGGGCCGAGCGCCTCGAACGTGGGCACCCGCGCAAGGAGCGCGACGGTGTCCTCGGTGCTCGTAGCCACCAGAGGTATGTATCAGACGGACGCCCCCTCGCGGAGGGGGCGTCCCCTCATCTCCCGCCGTTTGGGGGCTAGCTTGCGTCGAGCGCTCCCTCGCGCCGGCGGCGGCGGGCGGCGCGGGCGAGCGGCCAGGCCAGCAGCGCCAGCAGCGCGATCGGCACCAGCGCCGCCGCGGCGATCACCAGCACGCCCGCGGTCACCGACAGCAGGTCGCCGGCGTCGTCGAGCGCGCTGCCGGGCGTGAAGCCCCCGCCGTCGTCGTCCTGCGCGGCGCCCGCCTCGTCGGCGCGCACCGTCAGGTCGACGCGGCTGTAGTCGACGCGGCGGTCGAGCGCGCGCTGCGCCCGCTGCAGCTCGGCGATCCGGCCCTCGACGCCGTCCAGACGCGCCTTCAGGCGGTCGGTCTCGTCCTCGCTGTCGGCCTCTCTGAGCGCCGTCAGCAGGCCGCTGCGCTCCGCCTCGGCGCCGTCGAGCTTGCGCTGGACGGAGACGTAGGCCTGGTTGACGTCGACGCTGTCGTCGGTGCGCGCGATCACGTGGGCGTCGGGCAGTCTCGACAGCTGGCCGAGCGCCGCCTGCAGTCTTGCGGCCGGGATCCGCAGCTGGAAGGTGGCGCGGCCGTCACCGGCGCTCGTCGAGACCGACGAGGAGTCGACGATCCCCTCCTGGCGCGTGACGACGCCGAGGACGCCCTGCGCGACGTCGTCGACCTTGTCGGCGGGCGCGCCCAGCTCGACGGTCGAGGACTGCTCGACCTTGCGGCCGCCGGGCTTGGCGAAGCCGCCGACCGGCGGCGGCGAGACGGCGCCGCTGC